>JALHUB010000208.1 GCA_022865685.1 Dehalococcoidia bacterium
CGCGTCGTGGAGGTTCCGGCAGCCAGGTCACGCGCTCGGATGCTTCGTCGATGCGCTCCCGCATCAGCGGCACGAGCACGATGAGACCGGCAGTCGCGGCAAAGCTGAGCTGGAAGGAGACGTCACGCACGACCGTCGGCTTCAGCCCGGCCATCACTGCCGCGGCGACGAGCAGGGAGACGAGGCCGCTGTTGGGCCGGCCGAGTAGCGTCGCTGTCAGGTAGAGGGCGCCCATGATCGCCGCTCGCACGAGGCTCGGCGAGGCGCCGGTGAGCAGCGTGTAGCCGGCGATGGCGGCAAGCGCCAGGAATGCGGCCCGGCGCCGTCCGATGAGCCAGGCGAAGGCGCCGATGACGAGCCCCGCCAGCAGCGTCACGTTGTAGCCGGAGAGAGCGATGATATGCGACGTGCTCGTCGCATTGAGGTCGTCTTTCAGGTCCTGAGGCAGTGCGGAGCGCTCCCCCAGCAGAATGCCCTGCGCCAGCGACGCCTGCGGCTCCGCCAACGCGCTCGCCAGCGCCGACGACAGGTCACGCCGTAGGTGGTGGACGGCGGCCCACGCCGCGTTTCCCTGGCCGGTTGCCTCAACCGACACCTCCGGGTAGTAGGCGATGGAACCGATGCCCTGCCGCGCCAGGTACTGCCGGTAATCGAAGTTCGGCAGCACCGGCGGCGTCTCCAGCTTGCCCGCGACCTCCAGCAAGTCACCGTACTTGTGGTCGACGGTCGCCGCCTCGTGCAGAAGGACGCCGCCACTAGCCGGCTGCCACGCGCCGTCCTCTTCGACCTCCCGCACGTCGACCCGCGTCGAGACGTAGCGGCCGTTCTTGTCCGGCTCGTCGACGACCAGCGCGCGAAACGTGACGGACGCGCCGTCGTTCAGGGCGGCGATGCCGGAGGGCTCGTCGGAAGGCGTGTCCGCGCCGAAGCGGAAGAAGGCGCCGGCGAAGAGGGCGGCGCAAGCGAGGCCCATCAGCGCGACGCCGGGACGGCGTCGAACGAACGCAAGGACGGTTACGAGAGCGACAAGGAAGCCGCTGCCCACGAATGCCCATCGCGCGTCCCAGCCGAGGGCGGCGGCGACGGTTCCCGCGAACCAGGCAGCGGCGAAGTAGGCCAGCGTCAAGACAACTCTCTCAGCTTGCGCACACCCCACGCGCACGCCGACACGGCGTCTAGAGCCTCGGTCTCCGTCGCGGCTTCGCCTTTATGAACGATGTCGCGGCGCCTATCACGTGCCTTCTTGATGGCATCCCAGAGACGGTTATTCTCGTGTGGGAGACTGGGCCCGCCAAGAGCGGGTATGACGTTCTTGCAGCGCCTCTCAAACGAGCCAACGCCACTGCTGCTACTTACCAAGTAGTCTACTAGGATCTTTGGCAGTTTCTTCCTTCTCCCTAATTTCCGAATTGCCTCTTCCGCTGCGATCTCAAGTGCGGTCACAGCGTCAATGATTGCGTTACGGTAAGCACCTCTCGGAATGTGGGAACCCGCTGCCTGCAATAGGGATTCAGCCACCCGAGAAGACTTACCTGTCCCCAGTTCCCTCCTGAGCGACTGCACATCCTCATCCGGCAGCAGCGGTGGTGCGGTCACAGCGGGCCCTGCGAGCGGCTGGATCGTTCCGCCGACTTGCCTCGTTCCTTCCCAGAAAGACACAATTGCGGACACTAGTTCCCATTTCGACACGTTAGCAGCCTCGCGTCTGCTGGTGGCATCAGAGGTGACCGACCGGTACGAATCGATGAGCCGATTGGCCACGTCGATGGATTCTTCAATCCACTGCGCGGCGTTCCTGTCGTACCTGGATCTGAGGGCGGTATCGTCCTGAGCACGGACATCACGTATATGCGTCACTACTGTCTTCGTTTTCCGCTGAAAGACAGGCAGTTCTGGGTACCGGTCCTCCAACTCCCGACGCTTAGCCTCGCGTCCATTTTCGTCTACCCACACGACTAGATAGCCGTTTGGTCGGCGGTAGAAGTCCCCTGCATCCATCCGAACGACTTCGTTGCTGGTCTTGATTCGATGCCTTTTGCCATCCAATACGACGCTGAACTCGTCGGCGGGAAGCGCCATCCAGAACGGCAATTCCACGGCTAGGTGGACCTCGTATTTCATCATGGGAGTCCCTT
The DNA here is from genome assembly GCA_022865685.1 of Dehalococcoidia bacterium. Lineage (GTDB taxonomy): Bacteria > Chloroflexota > Dehalococcoidia > DSTF01 > JALHUB01 > JALHUB01. The sequence goes on from JALHUB010000208.1 coordinate 2,136, forward strand.
TCGTCATTAGGGAGCGACTGCAATTAGGTCCTTTATCTTGTCGTATGTTGCCGAAGGTATGACCTTCCGCTCTACGAGCTCCTCCGTGCGGTGGAACGGCCCTTCGGCGGCACGGGAATCGACGATCTTCTGTGAGTAGACTTCGCCGATGCCCGGCAGCGCGTCGAGCTCCCGCGCAGTCGCCGAGTTGATGTCGATCTTCTGGCTAGCGCCGGGCATCGACTTGGTCGCTACGCCGGCCACCTGGCCGCGGCGTGGGACGGCAATCTGGTCCTGGTCGCGGACGCGCAGCGCCAGGTTCAGCGACTCCGTGTCGGCGTCTTGCGTCGGCCCGCCGGCGGCCGCGAGGGCGTCTTCGATGCGGTCGCCCTCGTGCAGCGGGTAGACGCCCGGCTTCTGGACAGCGCCGGTGACGTAGACTTCGATGGCGACGCCATCGAGTGCGGGGTCGTCGAAGCGTATCTCGAGGGGCTGCGGGCCGCCGCGGTGCTGCAGGACTAGGATGACGAGCCCAACGATGATGACGGCAACGAGGAAGGTGAGTACGACGCTGCGATTCCGTTCCAGCCAGGAGCCCACAGAGAATCCTTTCCCATCGACGGACGAGGCGCGCAAGCGAGCTTACTATTTGCCCTCACCTTCGGTCAACACCCTCTATCTCGGCAGGGTCGGGGCTCCGAACCCGACCCGAACTCGGTGCGTCTTACGTGTGTGCGCGAATAGCGCTATGCTATACTTCTGGATTGTTGAAAGGGGCTGCCTGTGCAGGGCCGGGACCTCCTGTCCATTGCTGACCTGACGCCGGAAGAGTTGCGCCGCATCGTCGACCTCGCTGCCGAGATGAAGCGCAACGGCTATCCGCGCCTGCTCGCCGGCAAGACGCTGGCGCTCCTCTTCGAGAAGGCCTCGCTGCGCACGAACGTCAGCTTCAACGTGGCGATGCAGCAGCTCGGCGGCCAGGCCATTTACCTCGGGCAGGGTGAGGTCGGCCTCGGCCAGCGCGAGTCGGTCGCCGATGTCGCGCGCGTGCTCAGCCGCTACGTCGACGGCATAGCCGCGCGCACCTACGCGCAGCAAACACTCGTCGACCTGGCGACCTACGCCGGTGTCCCCATCATTAACGCCCTCTCCGACGAGGAACACCCCTGCCAGGCTGTCGCTGACCTCCTCACGGTCTACGAGAGGAAGGGGCACTTCCACGTCCTGACGCTGGCGTTCATCGGCGACGGCAACAACGTCGCGACGTCGCTTGCCCAGGCGGCGGCGATGGTCGGCATGAACTTCATTATCGCCTCGCCCGAAGGCTACGATCTGTCGGACGAGACGCTCGCCCACGCGCGGCAGTCGGCTGCGAAGAGCGGCGCCCAGATCAGTACCATTCGCTCGCCGCAGGAGGCGGTTAAGCAGGCCGACGTAGTAGACACGGACGTCTGGATCAGCATGGGCCAGGAAGACAGCTCCGACGCTCGTCTAAAGGCCTTCGCGGGCTACCAGGTGAACAGCGAGCTGCTGTCGCAGGCCCGGCGCGACTTCATCCTGATGCACGACCTGCCGGCGCACCGCGGCGAGGAGATAGTAGACGAGGTCATCGAAGGCCCGCAATCGGTAGTGTTCGACCAGGCCGAAAACCGCCTGCACGCGCAGCGAGCCATCCTGGCGCTGCTGCTGGCGGACAGCTAGGCGCGCAATCGCGAGACTCAGAGACAGCGCACCCCACAAATGCAGCACTTCCTCGACGCCATCAGCCAGAACCTGTCACGCTTCGACGCCCGCGCCGCCGTCGACATCCTGCTGATCGCCGCCATCATCTACTGGGTGCTTCTCCTCCTGCGCGGCACCACGGCGATGTCCGTCCTGCGCGGCATCGCCGTTGTCTTCGTCGGCGCTTTCGTGCTGGCCCGCGTCTTCGACCTTCGGGTATTGAATTACGTCCTGACGCATTCCTTCGTCGCCGTGCTCATCGCCATACCCATAATCTTTCAGCCTGAGCTGCGACGCGCCCTCGAACGTTTGGGCAGGACCAGACGCGCCTGGCTGGGCAGACCGGGCTACGACGCGGTCATCGACGCCGTCACCGGCGCGGCCTGCAACCTGGCACGCGAGCGACACGGCGCCCTCATGGTGCTAGAGCGGGAGACCGGCTTGGAGGACTACATCGACACGGGAGTCAGAGTCGACGCTGCTCCTTCGGTCGAGCTGCTCCAGGGCATCTTCTTCCCCAACTCGCCCCTGCACGATGGCGCGGTCATCCTGCGCGAGAATCGCGTCGTCGCCGCCGCCTGCACGCTGCCGCTGGCCGACGAAAGGCCGCGCGGCGTGATGGGCACGCGCCACCGAGCCGCGCTCGGCATAACGGAGCGTACCGACGCCGTGTCGGTCGTCGTATCGGAAGAGACCGGCCAGATGTCGGTGGCGACGAACGGACGGATGAGGCAGCGGCTGGACGAAGTGCGCCTTCGCGCCACCCTCCAGAGCATCCTGGGAAGCGCCTGGGCGAAACGCGGCGATGGGAGGCAGCGTGCAGTCTCTGACTGACCTCACGAAGACGGCCATGGGCGTCCTCCGCGACGCCTTCGACGTGGCACGCCACACGATGACGCTGGGCCTCCTCTCGCTCGCCCTGGCGGTAGTCATCTGGTTCGTCGTCAGCGATGCCGAGAACCCGCCGCAGACGGGCTTCTTCGCCGGCATGATCCCCGTGCAGGCGGTGAACGTGCCGCAGGGGAAGGCGCCGACTTCGCTTTCGGAGACGGCGCAGGTGAAGGTGAAGATAACGGCGGACAAAGACGTGTGGGATGAGCTGTCGATTGACGACTTCAAGGCCACGGTCGACCTTTCCGGCGTCACACAGACCCAGGCGAATCTTCCCGTGCTGGTGGCCGTGTCTAGGAGCGACGTCAAAATCGTCCAGATCACGCCCCCGTCGGTCGACGTCGTCCTCGAGCCCGTCACCACCCAGACGAAGCCCGTCAAGATAAACACTGTAGCCGTAGCCCCTGCCGGCTTCAGCGTCACCGAGCAGAACGTCTCGCCGGAGATGGTCCAGGTTACCGGCCCGCAGAGCCTGGTGGAGCAGACCGACGCCGCCTGGGTGGACCTGAACCTGACCGGCACCCAGGTTAGCATGGAGCGCGATTTCGTGCTCATGGCCCGCGACAAGGACGGTCGCCCTGTCAACGTGCACATCGAGCCGAACACAGCAAAGGTGAGCGTCACCATCGTCAGGACGGACTGGGTCCTGACCTTCCCCGTGAACCCGTCGATCAGCGGCAACGTCGGAGCGGGCTACCGCACGGCCGCGGTCGAAGTCGATCCGCCGTTCGTGAACGTGCGTGGCCCCGTCGACGTGCTCCAGTCGATCTCGGTGCTGACGACGGACACAATCCCCGTCGACGGCGCCGAGTCCGACGTCCAGCGGAGCGTCCAGCTCCGTCTTCCCGCCGGCGCGACGGTCGATGGCAGCAGCGAGGTGGTCGTCCGCGTGCGGGTCGAGCCGGCGCCCGGGCAGCGCAACTTCGAGGTCGCCGTCCAGACGGCCGGTCTCGAACAGGGGCTCGCCTCGAGTGTGACGCCGAACGGCGTCACCGTGACCGTCGCCGGACCCTTGCCGGTCCTTGACGCGCTCGCCGGCGACGCAATCACCGCGCGCGTCGAAGTCACCGACTTGGCGCCCGGCGCCTACCAGCTCACCCCCAAGATCGAGCTTCCGACGAATGTGCAGTTGGTCGCCGTCGCTCCTCCCGACGTCCAGGTGACGGTCTCGGTTCAATGAGCCGCCGCGCGCGCATGGAGACGCCGCCCGCCGAACGACAGGCAACCGCCCCGACCGGACATCCCGTCGTAGCTCTCGTCGGCCGGCCGAACGTGGGAAAGTCGGCGCTCTTCAACCGCATGCTCGGCGGACGCAAGGCCCTCGTCGAAGAGGCCGCCGGCACAACCCGCGACCGCGTCTACGGCGACGTCGAGTGGCACGGGAAGCGCTTCCGGATCGTCGATACCGGCGGGCTGCTGATGGACGGCTCGCTGCCCTATAGCGAGCTGGTCCGCAGCCAGGTGGAGACGGCCGCCGCCGAGGCGGAGGTCATCCTCTTCGTCGTCGACGGCAAGGAGGGGCTGACGGCCGGCGACCGCGACGTCGCCGACCGGCTGCGACGCGTCGCTAAGCCGGTGCTCCTCGTGGCCAACAAGACGGAGAGCGAGTACCGTCGCGAGGCCGCGGTCGAGTTCTACGAGCTGGGCCTGGGCGAGCCTATTGCCGTAAGCGCGCTGCACGGGATGGGTGTCGGCGACCTCATGGACATGCTGGCGGACATGCTGCCGGAGTCCGCCGTCGTGGAGCCGTCGACCGGCCTGTCGATCGCCATCGTCGGCCGGCCGAACGTAGGCAAGTCGATGCTCACCAACACCATCCTCGGCGAGGAGCGGGTCATCGTCAGCGAGACGCCCGGCACGACGCGCGACAGCATCGACACCCCGTTCGAGTACGAAGGCCGCAAGCTAACCCTAATCGACACGGCAGGAATACGGCGAAGAGGCCGCGTCGAGGTCGGCGTCGAGAAGCACGCCGTGATGCGGGCGCAGGCGGCGGCCCAACGCGCGGACGTGGGTCTTGTGCTGATCGACGCGGGCGAGGGACTGACGGCGCAGGACGCGCACATCGCCGGCCTCGTCGCCGACAGCTTCGTCGGCATGGTGCTGGTGGTGAACAAGTGGGACCTGGCGCCGCCGGAGCCGGTCTATCGCAAGGAGTTCAGCCGCATCGTGCGACACCGGCTGCGCTTTGCGCCGTGGGCGCCGCTCTCCTTCGTCTCCGCGAAGGAGGGCAGCGGCATCGACGCGATGCTGGCAGAAGCGCTCCACGTGGGCGAGGAGCGGCAGAAGCGCCTCCCCACGGCGGAGGTCAATGCCATTGTCCAGCGGGCCATCGGCGAACGGAGCCCGCCGTCGACTCGCGGCCGAAAGATGAAAGTCCTCTACGTCACCCAGGCGCAAACGGCGCCGCCCACCTTCGTCTTCTTCGTCAACGACGCCTCTCTGCTTCATTTCTCCTATCGTCGCTACCTGGAGAACCGCCTGCGGCAGACATACGGCTTCGACGGCACGCCGCTCAAGCTCATCTTCAAGAGCAGAGGAGAGCAATAGATGGCCTGGCAGCTTATCGTCGCCGCGGTCATCGGCTACCTGCTGGGCTCCATACCCGGCGGCTACGTCATGGGCAGGCTGACCCGCGGCATCGACGTCCGCGACTTCGGCAGCGGCAAGACCGGCGCCACGAACGCCCTGCGCACGCTCAGCCTCTGGGCCGTGCTTTCTGTGCTCGTCATCGACCTCGGCAAGAGCGCGGCCGCGGTGTCGATTGCGCGCGTTCTCTTCGACGACGCCTGGGCGCAGGCGCTCGCCGGCATGGGCGCCGTCGCGGGGCACGTCTGGCCCGTGTGGCTCGGCTTCCGCGGCGGCCGCGGCGTATCCGCTGCCTACGGCTCGCTGCTGGCGATGAACCCCCTGGCGAGCCTCGTCCTCCTGCCCATCGCCCTGCTCATCATTGCCGTGACCCGCTACATGTCTCTGATGTCGGTGTCGATGGCGCCGATTGCTGCGGTGCTGTTTCTGGCACTGGCGCTGGCGGGTGCACTGCCCTATGCCTATGCAGGCTTTGCGATAGTGGCGGCCGCGCTCATCGTCGTCCTGCACCACGACAACATACGACGCCTCCTCTCCGGCACGGAGCGCAAGATCGGCCAGAAGGAGCCACAGCGGACGGCATGAGCGCGCTCGATACGGCGGCGGTCGTCGGCTCGACGAGCTGGGGCACGGTGCTGGCGGTCCTGCTCGCGCGCAACGGCCTCGCGGTGCGTCTCTGCGCCTTTGACGAGGACGACGCTGAAGCGCTGCGTCGCGACGGCGAGAACTCCCGCCTGCAACCCGGCCTGCGCTTCCCGCCGTCGCTCACCGTCACACACGAGCGCGGTGTCGCGCTCAAGGACGCCGACCTCCTTGTCGTCGCCGTCCCATCGTCTACGTTGCGGGACAACCTGCGGGCGCTCCGCGCTCACGTCGACCCCGACATACTGGTGCTGAGCGCTGTCAAGGGACTGGAGCGCGACACAGGAAAGCGGATGTCGCAGGTGTTCCAGGAGGAGCTGCCGGAGTTGCGGCGGCCGCTTGGTGTGCTTTCGGGCCCCAACCTGTCGCGGGAGATAGCGCAGGGCCTGCCGGCGGCGACGATCATAGCCTGTGAAGACCTGGCGACCGCCGATACGCTCCGCGACGCCCTGGCGGGCCCGCTGTTCCGCGTCTACACGAACGAGGATGTCGCCGGTGTGGAGCTTGCAGGGGCGCTGAAGAACATCATCGCCATCGGCGCCGGCATGTGCGACGGCTTCGTCTACGGCGACAACGCCAAGGCCGGTTTCATCACCCGCGGCCTGGCGGAGATCGCGCGACTCGGCGTGGCGGCGGGCGCACAGCCGCTGACGTTCCTCGGCCTCGCCGGCGTCGGCGACCTCATGGCGACCTGCTACAGCCCGCTCAGCCGTAACCATCGCGTCGGCGTCGAGCTGGCGAAGGGGCGAAAGCTGGACGACGTGCTGTCTTCGCTCGGCCAGGTGGCGGAGGGCGTGACGACGACGGTCGCCGCACGAGAGCTGGCGCGCCGCCACGGCGTGGAGATGCCGATCACGGAGAAGATGTACCAGGTGCTCTTCGAGGGACTGGACCCGCGCCGCGCGGTCGGCGAGCTGATGCTGCGCAGCCCCAAACATGAGTTGCACGGCGTACGAGGGGGCCGGCCGGCCGAGTAGGGTTCGGCTAAAGGGCCTGGTGCGTCTGGGCGATCGCGAATACGTCCTGACGGTTGACTTCCGCCTTCGTCTTCTCGCCTCGAGCTACGCGCAGCAGCAGCGATAGTATCTCCTCGCTGACTTCATCCAGCGTCACCCCGGAGAGGACCCTGCCGGCGTCGACGTCGATGTCGCCCGTCATCCGCCCGTAGATCTCCGAGTTCGACGACACCTTGACCACGGGTACAGCCGGAAAGCCCGCGGGACTGCCGCGACCGGTCGTGAATGCAATCATCTGAGCGCCGGCGGCGGCCATGCCCGTCATGCTCTCGGCGTCGTAGCCGGGAGTGTCCATCACGACCAGCCCCTGCTTGCTCGGCCGCTGCGCATATGCCAGCACCTCGCGGACCGGCGTGCTGCCGCCCTTAGCTATGCAGCCCAGGCTCTTCTCGGCGATTGTCGACAGGCCCGACTCGACGTTGCCCGGCGCCAGCGCACGGTCGGCGAAGTCGCCGAGGATCTTTCGCGTCACCGCCTCCTGCTCGTCGACCATCTTCTTGAGCTGAGCAGCGATCTCGTCGTTCGCGGCGCGTCGCAACAGTGGACCTAGGGCGCCGATCATCTCCGTCGTCTCGGAGAGGATCGCGGTGCCGCCCATGGCGACGAGACGATCCACTGCCTTCCCGACAGCGGGATTCGCGGTCATGCCGGAGAAGGTATCGGAGCCGCCGCACTCCAGCGCCAGCGTCAGGTCGGCGGCCGTGCCGGGTGAGCGGGGCATCGCCGCCAGCTCGGCCAGCATCTCGCGCGCCATCGCTTCCACCTGGTCGGCCGTCTTCCCGGAGCCGCCCGCGTCCTGGATGACGATGCCCTTCAACGGCTTGCCGGTCTCACCGATGACGGCGCTGAGGAGACCCACTGACACCGGCTCGCACCCCAGACCAACAAGTATCGCGCTGCCGATGTTCGGGTTCCGCACGAGGCCCGCCAGCGTCTTCAGCTGAAGGCCGATGTCCGGCCCGCCGCGGCCACAGCCGTGCGGGTGCTCGACGGCGACGACGTCGGCCAACCTGCGCCCCACCTCTCGCACGACTCCGGCGGCGCAGACGACCGTCGCCAGCACCAGGCAGTGATTGCGGATGCCGATGCGTCCATCGGGTCGACGCCAGCCGTCGAAGGTGAACTCGTCGCTCATTTCCTGCCGCCCATGTTGTGAGTATGGACGTGGTCGCCGGCAGCGATGTCGGCCGGTGCCACGCCTATCTCCTCGCCGTAGCGAATGACCGGCTCCCCGGGGGCAATCGCGGTCAGTGCCACCTTGTTGCCGCGCGGGACCGGCTGCGTCGCCGTCAGCTCGCTCTCGTCGTCGAGGCGCACGCGGCCGCCCGCTTCGACGTCCGCGACGACGACGGCGACGTTGTCTGCGGCGTCAATCCTTACCGCCCTTACGCTCATGCCATCACTCTAATGCCCTTCGCCGAGCCGGGTCAACGCGCCGTCGCCTGTCATTGACAAGCCGTTTCGCGCGTGCCTAGACTGAATTCGAGGGACCGAAAGATGCCCATCGAAGACTACTTGGAAGAGCTCAAAGACCCGTCGAGGCCGCTTCTGGCGTCGAGGCTCGGCGAGCTCTCCTCGGTCCTCCCGGACGAGACACCCACACTCGCGGAGGCATGGCCGCAGATCGAAGTCGCGCGCCGCCGCCAGATACTGCGACGCCTGCTCGACCTCGCGGAAGACAACGTGGAGATGGAGTTCGACCGGGTCTTCATGGTGGCGCTGAAGGACGACGACGCCGAAGCCCGCGCCCTTGCCGTGCAGGGGCTATGGGAGCACGAGGGACGGGACGTGATCACGCCCTTGGCCGATATCCTCAGGAACGACCCTTCGGCAACCGTCCGCGCCGAGGCCGCCATCGCTATGGGGTCGTTCGTGCTGCGGGCGGAGTTCCGGCAACTGAGCACAATGGACAGTCGACGGATCGAGGAGGCGCTGCGGGCGGCAATCGACGACAGCGCGGAATCGCCGGAGGTGCGCGGACGCGCCCTCGAATCGATCGCCGTCCTCGGCGCGTCGTGGGTGCGCGGCAGTATCGAGAACGCCTATCGCAGTGACAACTGGCGGCTCCGCGTCAGCGCTGTCCATGCCATGGGCCGCAACTGCGACCCTAACTGGCTGCCCCTTCTCACGGCAGAGCTGGCCAGCGACGCCCCGGAGATGCGATTCGAGGCGGCGACCGCCTGCGCGTCTTGCTGCAGCGAGTCCGCCGTGCCCTTCCTGAAGCCGCTGCTCGAAGACGAGGACACAGAGGTTCAGGAGGCGGCCATAGCGGCCCTCGGCGAGATCGGTGGCGACGCCGCAAAACGCGCCCTCGAGGAGATCGACCATCACCCCGAGCCGCGCATGCGTGAGGCCGTGGCGGCCGCACTAGAAGAGATCGAGTTGAACGACGAGCCGCTCGGGTTCCATCTTCCCTAGGAGGCGTTCGATTGCCAAAGGCGGGCGACGGTATGCGAACGGAGTCGGCGACCTCCGCCGGCGGCGTCGTCTACCGGGTCACGGAGCGAGGCATGGAGGTGGTGATCGTCGGTCGCAGCAGCGAAGGTATCTGGGGCCTGCCCAAGGGAACGCCTGAGCCGGGCGAAGACCTGCTTGCGGCGGCGACGCGCGAGGTCCGCGAGGAGACCGGCCTGGAGGTCACACCGGAGGAGAAGATCGGCTCTATACGCTACTGGTTCGTGCGAGATCGAGTCCGCTATCACAAGACAGTGCACCACTACCTCTTCGCGCCCGTGGGTGGCAGCCTGGAGGCGCATGACGCGGAGTACGACCGCGCGGAGTGGTTCGGGGTCGAAGAGGTATGCCGGCGTCTAAGCTATGAGAATGAGGTGGGGATGGTGCGCAAAGCCGCGGAGGTGGTAGCCCGACGCGCGGCTGCGGCAAGGGAGGGGAAGGCATGACGAAGACAATCGTCGAGGGCGAAGTCGCCCGTGGCGATAGGGTTGTCCTCAGGAGCAAGCGCGTCGCGGACGCAGAGGCCGACTACGCCTGGCGCAAAGACCCCGAGCTCGCCTCATATGACGCCTCGAAGCCGATTTCGACCGCCTTCGAGGATTACCTTGCGCTCTACGAGGATGATCTCGCCCACCCGACACCGTTCCGTCGCTCCTTCGCCGTGGAGGACTCCGAGGGGCGCCACATCGGAAACGTGATGGTCTACAACATCGACGTGCTCAAGGGCGAAGCAGAGGTCGGCGTCACCATCGGCGAGAGGCTTTACTGGAGCCGCGGCTTCGGGACGGACACCCTGAAGGCGCTGGTCGGGTACGTTTTCACCGAAACCACCCTGACGAGGCTCTACCTGAAGACGCTCGACTGGAACCTGCGGGCGCAGCGCTGTTTCCAGCGGGCGGGCTTCGTGCAGTACAACACGTCGCGCCGGAGCAACGGTACGTTCATTCTCATGGAGCTGCGTCGCAGCGACTGGGAAGTGCGTGAAAGCGACGACAACCGGACTCGACAAGTGTAGGGGAGGACTTCAGTCTTCCCGCGGCGGAGTCATGTGGCCGGCGTCTTCCGACCCGGTATCGGTAGGTCGGGCGGCGGAGGGGCCGGGTTCGCCACCCCCTGCAGCAGCCCGCGTGGCAAAACCGCCGCCAGCTCGTCGATGCTCCACATGCCGTCTTTATTGATGGCGCGGCCCATTTCCTCTTCGTAGGCAAGCGAGATGCCCCCGCCGGAGACGAAGAAGACCTTGCCGTTGACGTTCCAGGCCTCCTCGGTCGCCAGGTACGTGACCATCGCCGCGACCTGCTCCGGAGTCCCCAATCGAGGCTCCCTGCCGCTGTTCGAAGCCGTCCGCGCGATTCCTTCCGTCAGCCGCGTCTCCGCCATCGGCGCAATGGCGTTGACGGTGACGGCGTTCCGACCCAGCTCCCTCGCCAGCACACGCGTCAGCCCGACGACGCCGGCTTTGGCGGCGGCGAAGTTCGCCTGGCCGTACGCCCCCAGCAACGCCGAAGGCGACGTGAAGTTGATGATGCGGCCGTAGCGCTGGTGTCGCATCTGGATCGCGGCCGGGTGACACGTGCAGTAGTGTCCCTTCAGGTGGACGGCGATGACCCCGTCCCAGTCCTCTTCGGTCATCCCGAGGAAGTCGCGGTCGCGCAGAATGCCCGCGGAGTTGACGAGGATATCGAGCCGCCCGAAGTTGTCGACGGCGGCTTTGACAATGCTCTCGCCGCCTTCGACCGTCGCGACGCTGTCGAAGCTGGCGACCGCCTGTCGGCCTAACGCTCGAATCTCGTCGACGACGTCCTGCGCCGGGCCGCTGCCGGGCTCGCTGCCGTCGACGGCGACGCCGTAGTCGTTGACGACGACCGACGCGCCTTCCGCGGCCAGCGCCAGGGCAACCGCCCTGCCGATGCCCCTACCGGCGCCTGTAACGGCTGCCACGCGGTCTTTCAGCCTATCTGCCACGGTCCGCCTCTCATTCCGCTTCCTCGCCCGCTGGTGTCGCATCCGTCGCAGGAGGGCGCGCGAATGCCGGTCGCAGGTGCTCCGCCGGCGGCCCGGGGTTGTCCGTGAATTGCGTGAGCTGCGTGGGCACCGCCTCGATGAGCTCGTCGACGGTCCAGCCGTCGCGCTTGAAGATCGTGCGCCTCGCCACGGGCGGCTGCGCCAGGGAGACGCTGCCGCCGAAGACGTAGAAGACCTGGCCGTTCACGTTCCAGGCCGCTTCGCTTGCAAGATAGGCGATGAGCGGGGCGATGTACTCCGGCTCTGGTATGACGAGGCCGTACTTCGTTGCCATGTCAGCCATGCCGACGGTTAGCCGCGTCGCGGCCATGGGGGCGATGGCGTTGCAGGTGATGCCGTAGCGGCCGAGGTCTCGCGCCAGCACGCGCGTGAAGCCGGCAATCGCCGACTTCGCCGCGCCGTAGTTCGCCTGGGCGGCGTTGCCCACGAGCCCCGACGAAGATGAGGCGTTGATGATGCGCCCGCAGCGCTGTCGGTGCATGTGTGGCGCCGCCGCCTTCGTGCAGGCGAAGGCGCCCTTCAGATGGACGGCGATGACGGCGTCCCAGTCCGCCTCGTTCATCTTGATGAACATGCGGTCGCGGAGGATGCCGGCGTTGTTGACGAGGATATCGATTCGCCCCCAGGCGTCGAGGGCAGCGCCGACGATGCGACTGCCTCCCTCCATGCTGACTACGGAGTCGTGGCTGGCGACGGCTTCTCCACCGGCAGCGGCGATCTCGGCGACGACCTGGTCGGCGGGCGCCTGGTCCTGCCCCGTGCCGTCGGGGGAGACGCCCGGGTCGTTGACGACGACGCGCGCGCCCTCTTTAGCCAGGTACAGGGCAACGCAACGACCGATGCCGCGGCCGGCGCCGGTGACCACCGCCACCTTTCCCGCTAGGGCCCCGGCCGCTGTATCGGTCTCAGAGGTGTCCGTGTCTGTCGGTCCTGTCGGCCGCATCAGCCTCGCGATGGCAGGATGACGGTCGCTTTGCCCGGCGATGTCTTCTCGCCGTCCGGCTTCTCAGTCCAGATGTCGAGGTCGACGAGGCTCTTGCCGTCCTCCTGCCTCTTGGCGGTGATTACGCCGCGGCAGATGATGTCCTGCGCGGGGACGTCCATGCCCCGGTACTGGCAGTTGTACTTCTTGATCTCGCCCTTCTCGCCCAGCCAGTCGTGCAGCAACTGGCCGAGGAAGGCGTTCTTGAGGGCGCCGTGGACGATGACGCCGGGCAGGCCGTTGCCGGCCGCGATGTCCTTATCGTAGTGGATCTGGTACATGTCACCGGAGCCGGCGGCCCACATGACGAGCTGCTGCGTCGTGCAGTTCTTGACCAGCTTCGGTATCTCGTCGCCGACGTTGACGTCTTCGAAGTAGATTTGGTCAGCCATCATTCCCCTCCCTAGTACATGATGCCGGTGCCGCGCTCGGTCGCGACCAGCTTGCCTTCGGCATTGAAGAAGTTGGACTCGGTCGTGAGGATGAGCATCCTGCCCAGTCCGCCCGTCCTCTCGCGGAGGTCGGCGATCTTGCTGACGCTCTTCAGGGTGTCGCCCGCGCAGATATCCTCGCCGTAGTACTCGAACTCCGTGCCGCCGTTGAGGAGGCGCATGAGCTTCAGGCCGGGGATCGCGGGAGGGCGCTTGACCGAGTTCCCGACGATGTTCGTCGGCTTGTCAGGGGTGTGGATGGCGTGTCCCAGGAAGCCGGGCGGGCAGATGATGCTGCGATGCCCCTTGCCCTTGGCGTATGCCTCGTCGTAGTAGACGAGGTCCGTGTGACCGACGGCTCGGGCAAACCAGCGGATCGCCGTCTTGTCGACTTCGACAGTCAGGGGCTCCGCCTCTTTGCCGATAACCGCCCGCATCTCATCCGTGATGATCGCTTCTTCAGTCACGGTCTCTCTGTACCTCCTTACTGGAAACTCGCATGCTGGAAGATGGTCGTACTGACCTGGACGATGTGTCCTAGACGATAGCGCAAGCTCCAATTCGTGTCAAACGGACGGAACCCGAACGTCTTACTGTCTGTCGGGCCGCAGATCGACGGGCTCGAAGCGCCCCGTGCGCAGCTCGGCGATGAGGTCGGCGAGACTCGCGATGCGTCCGTCGAACCGCGTCACGCAGCGTCCAACGTGGTCGGGCTGATGGGCATCGCTACCGCCGCTGCCGCGCATTCCCAGCCTCTCGCGCAGCCTCTCTGAGAAATCGTTCTGCTGCGGGGCGCCGCGGCCGTGCAGCGTCTCAAGGGCGACGCAGTGCTTGTAGGCGGGATTCGCCAATGCCTTCCCCAGGCCGTGCTCCAGGTCGTCGCCCTCCAGGTGGTACCAGGGCATGTAGCGACGATAGGGGTGCGCCGCGATCATCACGCCGCCGTCGGCTTCGACCATCGCCGCCAGTTGCTCGACGCGGTGCATCCCGAACTTGTACTCTGTCAGGCCGTAAGCCAGGATGTGGCCGTGCTCCGTGTTCACCTCGATGGCGGGCAGCACAAGGAAGTCGTGTTTCTTTGCCAGCGCCGCGCACTCCGCGACGTCCCAGAAGTAGTCGTGCTCCGTGAGGCAAACGCCGTCGAGACCCGCCTTCTTGCAGAGGTCGATTAGCTGGTCGGGGGTAAGGTTGGAATCCCAAGAGATGGGATAGGTGTGTGAATGCAGGTCGATAAGCATCGGAGGTGTCACCAGTATCCTGGGTGATACGATATTGTGTCAACGCGCAACGAAGGGCGGCGGGGCGTCAGGCGCTCTGCGCTGCCAAGACCGACGTGACGAAGCTATCTGCGGATCTCGTAAGCCGCGGGTTTCAACCCGCGGTGGGGGCCAAAACACGATATTGTGTCAACGAGCGCGGCGGACGGCCGCGCGTGATAGTATGTTCGTGCTTGCAGGGAGGTAGGCGTTGGCGAAACCGTACGACATCAGCGTGCAGGTCGCGGCGCGATTTCGCAGCGTCGTCGACGATGAGTGGCTGCGCGACGCCGTCGCGCGCGTCCTCGCCGCCCAGGGCGTGTCTTCCGGTGAAGTCGGCGTCGTCATCACCGGCGACGCGACAGTGCGCGATCTGAACCGTCGTTACCGCGGCGAGGACGCGCCCACCGACGTCCTCTCCTTCGCATTCGGCGAGGATGCCGGAGAGTTCGTCTTGCCCCCCGGCAAGTCGAGCCGCCTGGGCGACGTCGTCATCTCGCTGCCGGCGGCGCGGCGCCAGGCGAAGCAGGCACGCCATTCGCTGGAGCGAGAGCTGGCGCTCCTTCTCGTCCACGGCCTGCTGCACCTTCTCGGCTACGACCACGCCGCCGAGGTCGAAGAGCGGCTGATGAGGTCGCGCGAGGACGCTCTACTAACAAGTCTGGGAGTGCTATAATCTCGATGAGACATGGCTGCTGAAGTCCTCTACCGGAAGTACCGTCCCCAGAAGTTCAGCGAGGTTGCGGGTCAGGAGCCCATCATGCGCACCCTGCGCAACGCTGTGGCCTCCCGCAAGGTCTCGCATGCCTACCTGTTCAGCGGGCCGCGCGGCACCGGCAAGACCAGCACCGGCCGCCTCCTGGCGAAGGCTGCGAACTGTCGCGACCCCCAGGAAGGCGAGCCCTGCAACAACTGCGACTCGTGCGTCTCCTTCACGGAAGGACGGGCGATGGACCTCGTCGAGCTGGATGCCGCCAGTAACCGCGGAATCGACGCCATAAAGGACCTGCGGGAGCGAGTTGGCTTTGCGCCCGGCAGCGCCGAGTTCAAGGTCTACATCCTCGACGAGGCGCACATGCTCACCACCGAGGCGTCGAACGCCCTCCTGAAGACGCTGGAGGAGCCGCCGCCGCACGTCATCTTCGTCCTGGCGACGACCGAGCCGCACAAGATACCGGCGACCATCGGCTCCCGCTGCCAGCGCTTCGACTTCCGGCGCATCCCGCTGGAGGCGGCCGTGGACCGTCTGGCTTACGTCTGTGAGCAGGAGGAGATCACCTGCCCGCGCGAGGCGCTGGAGCTGATAGCCCGCAGCGCCACCGGCAGCATGCGCGACGCCATCAACATGCTGGAGCAGGTCGTCGACTACCACGGCCGTGAGCTGAGCGTGGAG
>JALHUB010000209.1 GCA_022865685.1 Dehalococcoidia bacterium
AGAGGTCTTCCACGAGAACGGCCGCGCCGTCGCGGGGAATTTCGTCGCCGCGTCTCTCTGGGAGGAGTCTCATGGCGAACCCAGCCCTTCCACAAGTTGCTGCGCGTCGAACCGCATCAGGTCGATGTAGGAGTGGACGTTGTCCGTGTAGGCGACGTTGAGCAGGGTCATGACTTCCGCGCCGGCGTCCTGGGCGGCCATCTCCAGCAGCCGGGCGTTGAGCTCCGGCTCTTTGAAGACAACGCGGATGTTGTCGGCGCGGATCCTGTCTTCGAGGCGTGCCATCTCGCGGGCGCTCGGCTCTCTCCCCGGCGCTTCGACGACGACGCCGGAGACCTCCAGCCCGTAACGCTGCGCGAAGTAGGGGAAGGAGTCGTGGAAGGTGACGAGCTTTCGCCGGTCCTGCGGGATCGACGCCATCGCCGAGGCGATCTCGCCGTCGAGGGCGCTTAGCTGTTGCAGGTAGGCGCCGGCGTTCGCGCGATATGTGGCCTCGCCCGCCGGGTCGACCTGGACCAAGGCGTCGCGTATTCGTTCGACGTAGCGCATTGTGAGTTGCGGGTCCATCCAGAGATGGGGGTTGCCCGTCGGCTCGTTGGTGTCGCCACCGATGAGCGGCAGGCCGGCGGCCATCTCGACGACGGGCACGTCCTTGCGCACGTTGTTGTTGATCAGGCCCATCAGTGTTTCTTCGAGGCCGACGCCGTTGACTATCACGAGGTCGGCGTTTACCACGTCCTGCACGCGCCTGGGGACCGGCTCGTAGGTATGGGGATCGGCGTGGCCGGGCACCAGCGCCGTGACCTCGACCCTGTCGCCGCCCACGTTTCGGATGAAGTCGGCGAATAGCTCCGCGCTGGTGACGACACGCACCTTGCCGCTGGTGTTGGCCGCGGCGCCGCCGTAGCACGACGTCGCGAGGCCACTGAGGGCCAGCGCCAGAGCGGCCAAAGTGAAGCGTTCGAGAGTCGAGCGTGTAGTCATCGGCAGGCCCCTACCCGCTGGACACGCAACACGTCGGGCAGAGCCCGTAGAGCTCCAGTCGGTGCCCTTGAATCTCGTACTTCGTGCGGCCGGCGAGCGTCTTCGACACCGCGTCCACGCCGCAATCGGAGAAATCCTCGACGCTGCCGCAGCCGGTGCAGACGAGGTGATGATGATGCTCCGGCGCCACGCGCAGTCGGTAGCGCAGGCTGCCGTCCTCGAGCCGCACGCGACAGACGAGGTCGAGGTCGACGAGCAGCCTCATGGTGCGAAAGACGGTCGCTCTGCCGATGCGCGGGACGAGCCGCTGCACGTCCGCGACGCTGAAGAGATCGTCGCTCGCGAGCGCGGCTTCGACGACGGCGCGGCGGCCGGTGGTGAGGCGGTGGCCCTCTGTCGTGAGCAGTGATCCGATTCTATGAGCGCTGGACATGGCCCCTCAGTGATACCTGGTATCAGTTTCAATTTAGGATACGGCCGGTCGTTTGTCAAGATGGATGTCGGTGAGACGCGCGATGGGCGCGTGGGGCCCGACACCACGTCGCTCCAACGACCAGCGCCACACCTCGCGCCGCTATTCGACGCCCTCA
>JALHUB010000210.1 GCA_022865685.1 Dehalococcoidia bacterium
AGAGAGACGTATTCGTCCTGACCTCGAGCAACCCCATAGGCGAGTGGGACGGTCTCATCACCTGCAGCCTGCGAACGTAACGGACTCCCGTCGACAACCCCCGGCAGCGCGCCACAGCGCCCCCCGTCGTCGATGCCGCCGCCTTCCTGCAGGGCGGCCCCGAATGGCGTACAATGAAAGAAAGCGCCGCGACGACGGTTCGTAAAACACCGTCCACCCTCCCGGCCTGGAACAAGGACGTTGCCAAACAGTGAGCGATGCCCCCATTGAGCTCGTCGGCCTGAGCAAGCGCGTCCCCAATGCCGGCATGGTCGTCGACAACCTCAGCCTGAAGGTTGAGGCCGGCCGGGTCTTCGGGCTGCTCGGCCCGAACGGCGCCGGCAAGACCACCGTTCTGCGGATGCTCCTCGGTCTCGTGCATCCAACCGCCGGCGAGGCGCGACTGTTCGGCGAGCCGGTGCGGGCGGGCGACTCCGTCCTGCGACGCGTCGGCGCCCTCGTCGAGCGGCCGGCCTTCGTGCCCCACCTGTCCGGATTCGACAACCTGGAGATCTTCTGGCGGGCCGGTGGCCAGCCCTTGAGCGAGTCGCACATCGACGACGCCCTGAAGATCGCCGGCCTCGGCAAGGCGATCCGGCGCAAGGTGCGCACATATTCGACTGGCATGCGCCAGCGTCTCGGGATAGCCCAGGTGCTGCTGGGAGCGCCGGACTTGCTGCTCCTCGACGAGCCCACCGTCGGGCTCGACCCGGAAGAGATGCGCGAGACCCGCAATCTAATACACGACGTCTCCGAGCGGGGCGCAACCGTCTTCCTCTCCAGCCACATCCTCGCCGAAGTGGAGCAGGTCTGCACCCACGTCGCCATCATGGACCGCGGGCACCTTGTGTCGTCGGGCAGCGTGGCGCAGATGATCGGCGCCGCCGCCAGCGTCTACCTGGAGGTCGACGACGTCGACAAGGCGATCACGGTGCTCGGCAGCGTTGCGGGCGTCGAGAGGCTTGTGCACGAGCCGCCGGGGCTATCGATCATGCTCGACGGCGTTCAGCGCAAGGAGCTCGTTGCGGCGCTCGTCCACGCCGGCGTCGGCGTCGAAACGATAACCTCGCGTCACCGGCTGGAGGATGCCTTCTTGCAGATGCTCGCCGGGGAAGAACAATGATCGTCGTAGAGTTCCGGAAGCAAGTGTGGCGCCTTCGCACATACCTCGCGCTGGTGCTGATGATCGCCATTCCTGTCATCACGACCGTCGCCTTTAAGCTGAGCGGCGGCCCGAAAGAGCAGAACGGCCAGATCAATCTGTTTGACCTCGGCACCCGTTCCGGTCTGAACATGCCCGTTGACTCCCTCCTGGTGATGAGCGGTTTTCTGCTGCCGGTCATCGTCTCGCTTTTTGCGGGCAGCGCCATCGCCGAAGAAGCCAGTTGGGGCAGTCTGCGCTATCTTCTCGTCAGACCCGTTTCACGCAGCCGCCTGCTCACGGGCAAGCTTGGCGTGGCAGCCATACTGGCTCTCGTCGCCACGCTGCTCATAACCGTCACCGGCCTTGTGGGAGGAGTCATCGCCTTCGGCTGGCATCCAATCGTCATCCCTTCTTTTACATCTGCCTCTGCGACTACACCTATCTCTCTGACGACTCTCTCTCAGGGCGAAGCGCTCGCTCGCCTCGTCGCGTCGACCTTCTATGTCGCCTGGTGCATGACAGGAATCCTCGCCTTCGCGTTCATGCTTTCCACGATCACCGACGCCGCCCTGGGAGCAGTCTCCGGCGGCATTGGCCTTACGGTGGTGTCGGAGATACTGGATGCCATCCCGCCGCTCAGGACGAGCCGCAACTTTCTGATCACGCACTACTGGCTGGCGTGGACCGATCTGTTCCGGCACCCGGTCGGGACGGGCGAGGTCATCCGCGGGGTACTGCTGCAGATTCCCTACGTGATCGCCTTTCTTCTGGTCGCCTGGTGGTGGTTCCATCGAAAAGACATCGTCTCGTGATGCCTGATGCGTGAAGGACGACGGCCCTGCCGAAGCTGACTCTGCCTCGAATAACGATCCCCGACTCCGGGCCGGCGGGCGTCACGAAGCAGATCGTCAAGAAGATCGGCGAGGACGACCTCAGCAGCCTTGCCGCAACGCTCGCCTACCGTTTCGTCCTTGCCCTGTTCCCGTTCTTCATATTCCTCGCCGCGCTTGCCGGCTTCGTCACCCACATCTTCGACATCCAGAACCCGACCGACCGGATAATCAACACCATCGGCGATACCCTGCCGTCCGACGTCACGAGCGTCCTCCGCACTCAGCTCGAAGGCGTTGTCAACTCGCGGAACGCGGCACTGCTATCGGTCGGGCTGGTGGGCACGCTGTGGGCCGCGTCAAGTGGTGTCGGATCGCTGATGAAGGCGATGAACCGAGCTTACGGTGTGCGCGAGACACGTCCGGCGTTGGAGAGGTACGCGCTGGCCCTGGGGTTGACGGCCTTTGCGGGCCTCATGATCGTGGTGGCGTTTCTGGTGCTCGTTGTCTGGCAGGCGTCCGGCACCAAGATCGCCGACAAGATGGGCCTCGGCGGAGTTGCCGCGGCGTTGCTGCCTCTCGCGCGCTGGCCCGTGGCAATCGTCGTTATCCCGCTGGCATCCGGCATCGTCTATCGAGTGGCGCCGAACGCCAGGCTCTCGTTCCGGCGAATACTGCCGGGCACGGTGTTGTTCACCGCCGTCTGGCTTGTCGCGACAGACCTGTTCGGCCTCTACGTGTCGCACTTCGCCTCGTACAATTCGACGTACGGGACGCTGGGAAGTGTCGTCATCCTGCTGGTCTGGTTCTACCTGACGGCGTTCATCCTGCTCGTCGGGGCCGAGCTGAACGCGGTGCTAGAGCAGCGGGCCGTCCGGAGCGCGGCCGGGGGCGCCAGCCGTCGATAGGGGGGATTGACCTGCCTGCTATTCGATACCCGCGAGCATCGTCTCTCGCGTCACGCCGGGAGCGACTGTCGCATCCTCTCCGGGCTCCAGCATCTGCATCAGCCGGAGGGCCGTGTTCCAGACTGGGAGATCGCCGTCGGAGTCGCTTTGATGGGCCACGTCGGCGATTTCGTCGTAGTAGTTTTTCAGTTGATCGCGTGTGATGCTGCCTTCGGCTATGTTGTCCGCCGGCTGCAACTCTCTCGCCTGCGCCGCGAGGTCGCAGACCTCATGCACCTCCGCCATCACTTCGGGCGCGAAAGGCGTCGCCGGAGGCAGCCGGACGCTGGGATAGTCGCCACAGCAGCCTGTGGCGACTATCCCAGCCAGTATGAGCATGGAGACAAGAGTTCTCGCCCTCATCATTCGCCTCTTCGACGGTCGGTCTCTGTCCCTGGCGACGGCGCAGTGCATATGCGAAGCGCTCGCCTGCTGTCAATCACTATCGGTTTATCGATATCTCAGGCGATCCGCTGAAGCCGTCCGGGCCGGCCGCGGCGAGAGGGCCCGCGGCGACGCACACCTGGACATCCCTCCCGCGGTGTCCTATGCTGGCCTTATGAAGGCGATGTCGCTGGAGAAGCCCGCCCCGATCGGCGACAAGCCGTTGAAGCCGTCGGAGCGCCCGGTCCCGGAGCCGGCGGCCGGCGAACTGCTGCTGCGGGTCGCGACCTGCGGCGTCTGCCGCACCGACCTCCAGATATGCGAGGGCGATATCCCTCCCAGGAAGCAGCCGGTAGTGCCCGGGCACCAGATAGTGGGACGCGTCGAGGCGATGGGCGAAGGTGTCGCCGGCTGGCAGATCGGCGACCGCGCGGGCATCGGCTGGCTCGCGGGAAGCTGCGACAAATGCGCCTGCTGCCTGTCGGGGCGCGAGAACCTCTGCGCCGAGGCCCGCTTCACGGGCTGGGACCGCGACGGCGGCTACGAGGAGTATGTCACTGTCCGCGCCGACTTCGCGCTACCTCTCCCCGACGGCTTCGGCGACCTGCAGGCGGCGGCGCTACTGTGCGGCGGCGTCATCGGCTACCGCTCACTCAAGCGCTCGGGCATCAAGCCGGGCGGGCGTCTGGGCCTGTACGGCTTCGGCGCCTCCGCCCTGCTGACGATCCAGGTCGCGCTGCACTGGGGCTGCGAAGTCTACGTCTGCACGCGATCGGCGCGGGAGCAGCAGCGGGCGCGACGCCTGGGCGCGAAGTGGACCGGCACCTACGACGACCTCCCGCCGCTGCCGCTCGATGGGGCGATAACGTTCGCTCCCGCCGGCGCGGTCGTCGTCGCAGCGCTGCGGGCCGTCGACCGCGGCGGCACCGTGGCCATCAACGCCATCCACCTCGACCGAATCCCTGAGTTCCCCTATGAGCTGCTGTGGTGGGAACGCAATCTGTGTAGCGTCGCCAACTACACACGCGAGGACGCCCGTGAGTTCCTCGACCTGGCCGCGAAGATCCCGATCCAGACCGAGACCGATCTCTTCGATCTCGAAGACGCCAACGAGGCGCTGCGACGTCTTGCCGCCGGCGAGATCTCCGGGGCGGCCGTCATCAAGACCGGCGGGGCATAGGCTCACGTCGCCGGACGAGCCAGCTCAGTGCAGGTGCCACTTCCGCGGCGCGATGAGCTGGTCCGCCTCCCGCGGGCCCCAGCTACCGGCCGGGTACATGCAGGTCGGCGCCTGATTGTTCAGCGCCGGCTCCACAACCACCCACGCCCGCTCAGCCGCGTCCTCACGCATGAACAGCGTGTGGTCGCCGACCATGACGTCGTGGAGGAGGCGCTCGTAGGCTTCCGGCGGGCTGGTCATGAATGAGCTACTGTAGTCGAACTCCATCATAACGGGCTGCACGCTGATCTCCGGTCCCGGCTTCTTCGCGAGGAATGCGAACTGAATGCCTTCGTCCGGCTGGATGCGCATCACCAGGTGGTCGGATGGCAGATGTGTGACGTCCGTTCCCTCGAAGAAGCAGAGCGGTGGCTCGCGGAACTGGACGACGATTTCGGTCGCCCGGCGAGGCAGGCGCTTCCCCGTGCGCACGAAGAATGGGACGCCGGCCCAGCGCCAGGAGTCGACCTCCATCTGAGCGGCGAAGAACGTCTCCGTCATCGACTCGGGCGAGACGTCCTTCTCCTCCCTGTAGCCCTGCACAGGCTGCCCGTCTATGGTGCCCGCTGTGTACTGCCCGCGTACCGTGCGCGCCGGGTTGAGCGGCCGCATGGCTCGGATGACCTTGATCTTCTCGTCGCGGATCGCTTCCGGGGCGACGTTCGAGGGCGGCTCCATGGTGAGAAGGCTGAGCATTTGCAGGACGTGGTTCTGGACGATATCGCGCAGAATGCCGGCGTCCTCGAAGTAGGTGCCCCTGCTCTCGATGCCGACGGACTCGGCAACGGTCAACTGCACGTGGTCGACGGCGTCGCGGTTCCACACGCGCTCGAACACTGAGTTGCCAAACCTGAACACCAGGATGTTCTGCACGGTCTCCTTGCCGAGATAGTGGTCGATGCGGAAGACCTGCGACTCGTGGAACACCTTGTGTATGGCGTGGTTCAGCTCCCGGGCCGACGCCAGGTCGTGTCCGAACGGCTTCTCCACGACGATGCGCGTGCCCTGGGACAGCTCCGCGTCGTGCAGGCCGGTGATGGTATCCGGCAGCGCCGACGGCGGGATCGCCAGGTAGACCAGCCGCTCGTTCTCCCGGAGCACGCGTTTCAGGGAGCCGTAGCTGTGATCGTCATTCTTGACGTACTTGATCCGGGGCACCAGTCCCGCCCAGACGGTCTCGTCGAAGCCCGTGCGCGAGTATTCCTGGATCGACCTTCGGGCCAGGTCGCGGAACCCCTGCTCGCCGAGGTCGGTCCGGGCGAAGCCGACTATCTGCCCCTCGACCGGCAGCAGGCTCACGGCGGCCAGGTTGTAGATTGCGGGGATGAGCTTCCGCTGCGACAGGTCGCCGGATGCGCCCATGATCACGATGTCTTGTGGTGGGGGTGGCTTCAGAGCCATGGCGGTCCTCGATTTGATCATGACCGTCGCTCCTCGTCCGCCGCCGCGGCCGCATCGGCGACGACGATAACGCGCGCCGCCTTCACCCTGTTCGCCGGCTGATCCTCGCCGGCCATCATCCGCCGCAGGGCGTCGCGCTTGGCCGCGCCGGCAACGAGAAACACGACGACGCGTGCCGCCGAAAGCACCGGCAGCGTGAGCGTCAAGCGGTCGTGGTCGGGCCGCATCACCCTCACGACCCACCGCTCCCGCTCTTCGAGCGCGGCATCGCCGGGGACGAGCGACGCCGTATGGCCGTCCGATCCCAGGCCGAGGAAGGCGAAGTCGAACTCCGGCTGCCCGCCCGCGAAGAAACCTCGCAGCTCTTCCTCGTAGGCGGCGGAGTCGCAGGTCTCGCCGGGCATGCGGTGGACATGCGCCGGCACGAATGACAGGAGCGCGCGGCTCGCCATGTGGTAGTTGGATGCCGGGTCGTGGGGAGAGACGCAACGCTCATCGCTGAAGAAGACCTCCATGCCGTCCCAGTGGCTCGGCTCCCGCGCCAGGCGCTGGTAGACGGGCCGCGGGGTCACGCCGCCGGCAAGCACGATGGTGCGCGGCCGCGCCTCACGAAACAGGACGACCGCGGCTTCGACGATGTCAGACGTCACGATGAGCTCCGGGGCCATATGAACCCCCGACCGGCGGTCTGCCGCCTATTCTGTCTTCACCGCGTGCCCACCGAATTCGTTGCGCAGCGCGGCGATCACCTTCATGGCAAAGGAGTCGTCCTGTCGCGAGGCGAAACGCGCGAACAGGCTGAGGGCAATGGCAGGCGCCGGCACGCTTTCGTTTATCGCCTCCAGCACCGTCCAGCGGCCCTCGCCGGAGTCCTCCACGTAGCCGCGCAATTGCGAGAGATGCGGGTCCTTCGCAAATGCCCGCTCCGCCAGCTCCAGCAGCCACGACCGGACGACGCTGCCGCGATTCCAGAGCCGCGCTATCTCGTGCAGTTCCAGCTCGAACGTGGAGGCCTCCAGGATCTCGAACCCCTCCGCGTAGGCCTCGAGCATCGCGTACTCGATGCCGTTGTGCGCCATCTTGACGAAGTGTCCGGCGCCGACCGGCCCGACGTGGGCGTATCCGTCCTCCGGCGCCAGCGTCTTCAGCGCCGGCTCGATGCGCGCGAATGCCGCGTCGCTGCCGCCGGCCATCAGGCAGTAGCCGTTCTCCAACCCCCAGACGCCGCCCGACGTGCCGGCGTCGACGAACATGAGCCCACGCTTTTCGAGCTCCGCGCCGCGGCGCAGGCTATCGCGGAAGTTGGAGTTGCCGCCGTCGACGACGAGGTCGCCGCGCTGGAGGAGGCCGGCGACTTCCTTGATGCTCTGCTCCGTCGGCGCGCCGGCGGGCACCATCAGCCAGACGGTCCGCGGCGCCGCCAGCTTCCCGACCAGCTCCGACAGCGACGCTACCTGCGACACCTTGGGGTCGCGGTCGTAGCCGACGACGTCATGCCCACCACGGCGCAGCCGCTCCGCCATGTTGGCGCCCATCCGGCCCAGGCCCACCCTCCCTATCTGCATCTCACTGCCCCCAATCCAGCAGCGTCTCAACCGGCACCCGTCCGGCACGACGGCCGTGCGCCCGCAGCGATTCGAGGTCACCCAGAGCCTGCGCCGCCTTCAGTGTGCCGAAGGTGAACGGCCGGCCCGGTATCGGCAGGTCCGTGTCGTCCTGCGAGATGACCTGGATGAACACGCCCGTGTTGGGACCACCCTTGTGAAGCTGGCCCGTCGAATGGAGGTAGCGCGGCCCGAAGCCGACCGTCGTTGCTACTTTGAAGCGGTCGCGCAGGCGCACCCGCACGCGACGCAGTGCCTCCTCGTTCTCGGCGTTGCGCTGCATGTAGGCGGTGATGGCGATGTAATCGCCGGGGCGCACCCGCGCCAGAAGCGCGTCGAGGTCGTCGTTCGGGACGTCGGGTAACGGTCCGGCGGCGGCCAGGATGCGGTTTGTGGCGTCCTTCGCCTCCTGCACGTTCGGCTGGTCGAAGGGGTTGATGCCCAGGACGGCGCCGGCGACGGCCGTAGCGAACTCCCAGCGGAAGAACTCGGCGCCGAGTCTCGCCGGGCCGTCGAACTTGAGCGTCGCAGCCGGCCTGAGCGCGATCTCGTCGCCGATGGACACGAAAAGGCGGTCGTCGTCGTAGACCTCCGGCGGCCCCAGCGTCTCTCCTTCGACGGGCAGGATGCCCTTGCCCTCCTTGCCCGTCGATTCCGCGACGAGTTGCTCGACCCACGTCCCGAACGTCGAGACGGACGGCGGCAGGACCAGCGTGAGCTTGTCGCGGCCGGCCAGCGCTGCCTCGGCTATCACGGCGCCCAGCCACATTCCCGGGTTGTCGGCGACGGGCACGT
Organism: Dehalococcoidia bacterium; assembly: GCA_022865685.1. Taxonomy (GTDB): domain Bacteria; phylum Chloroflexota; class Dehalococcoidia; order DSTF01; family JALHUB01; genus JALHUB01. Next base: position 8,364 of record JALHUB010000210.1, read on the forward strand.
AGGACGCGCAGGCGCAGGCCATCTCCATCGCCTGGCCGAGTAGGTCGCGCACGGGCGCGCCGACGAGCGCTGCCGGCACGAGCCCGAAGTACGAAAGCGCCGAGTAGCGTCCGCCGATGTCAGACTGGTTGAGGAAGACGCGCCGGAAGCCGCTCTGTCGCGCGAAAGCCTCCAGTGACGAGCCGGCGTCGGTGATGACGATGAACTGCTCGCCGAGCCTGACCTTGTCATAGAAGTAGGCGCACTGGCAGGTCGTCTCGACCGTGCCACCCGACTTGCTGGCAACGATAAACAGCGTCCGGCCGAGGTCGAGCGAACGCTCCAGCGCAATGATGCTCGCCGGGTCGGTCGTATCGAGGACGTGCAGTCGCGGGAAACCGGGCGCGGCACCGAAGGTGGCGTGGATGACTTCCGGCGCCAGGCTGGAGCCGCCCATGCCCATCAGCACGACGTCGCGAAAGCCTTCGTCGGCTATCCGGCGGCCGAAGTCGATGAGGTCGCCGGCGGCCTCCGTCATCTGCTCCGCGACGGTGAGCCAGCCCAGGCGGTTGCTTATCTCCGTCGGGTCCGGCTTCCAGACCGAGTGGTCCTTCGCCCATATGCGACGCGGCACGTCCGCCTTCGCCATCGCCGCCAGCCGCGATTCGACGGCGTCGCCCAGCGGGCCGAGGCTGACGAGCGGGCGTCGCTCTTCCTCGACGATGGCGTGGCACTTGGCGTCGATTGCCTCCAGCAGCTTGTCATAGTCCTTAGCGAACGATTCCACGCCTTCTTCCAAGACCTTCGCGGTCACGGCATCGAGGTCGATTCCGGCTTCCGCGAGCGAGGCGATGACGCGCTCCGCTTCGTCGACGCCTCCTTCCACGGTCGGCCGGACGCGCCCGTGGTCGGCGAAGGCGCGAAGCGTCGACTCGGGCATCGTATTCACCGTGTCGGGGCCGATGAGCTCTTCGACGTAGAGGACGTCGGAAAAAGCGGGGTTCTTAGTGCTGGTGGATGCCCACAGTGGCCGCTGCACGTGCGCGCCCGCCGCCGCCAGCCGCTCCCATCGCTCGCCACTGAAGAGCCGCTTGAAGATCTGATAGGCGATCTTGGCGTTCGCGATCGCCGTCTTCCCTCGCTGCGGTGACGTCTCCGGCAGCAGCGCATCGACGGCCGTGTCGACCCGCGAGACGAAGAACGACGCGACGCTGGCGATCTGCCCGATGGGCTGGCCGGCTTCCAGACGGCGCTCCAGTCCCTTGATGTAGGCCAGCGCGACCCGTTCCTGCGCCTTCACGTCGAACAGGAGCGTGATGTTGATATTGATACCCTGCGCCGTCAACTCCTCGACGGCGGGCGCGCCTTCGATAGTGCCCGGAACCTTGAGCATCACGTTCGGTCGAGCCAGGCGGCGCCACAGGTCCTTCACCTCGGCGATCGTGCCGGCGGTGTCGTGGGCGAGGTCCGGCGAAGCCTCCAGGCTGACGAAGCCGTCGCCGCCGTTCGTCTTATCGTAGATTGGGCGAAGGACGTCCGCCGTCATGGCGATGTCCTCGATGGACAGATGCAGGAAGAGCGTCTTCGGGTCGCGCTCGCCGCCTTCGACGAGGGCGCGCAGCGCCTGGTCGTAGTCCGTGGAGCCGGAGATCGCCTTGTTGAAGATCGTCGGGTTGGAGGTGATCCCGGTGACCGCGAACTCGTCCATCAGGCGCTTCAGCTCGCCTGATTCGACGAGCCCCCTGCGGACGTAGTCCAGCCACACGCTCTGCCCCAGGCGTCGCAACTCCTGCAGCGGGTTCATCTTCTCTCCTCCTCCATCGCCGCGACCTTTGCCAGCCGACGCACGTGTCGCTCCTCGCCGGTGAACCGGGCTTCCACGAAGACCTTAACGATTTCGGCGGCCAGCTCCGGCCCGATCACCCGCGCTCCCAGGCAGCAGACGTTCGCGTTGTCGTGCTCCACCATCTGGTGCGCGGTGTAGGTGTCATGCGACAGGGCAGCGCGGATGCCGCGCATCTTGCTCGCCGCGATGGCAGCGCCGGCGCCCGACCCGCAGACGAGGATGCCGCGTTCCGCCTTCCCTTCGACGACTGCCCGGCCGACAGCGCGGGCGTAGTCGGGATAGTCGTCGCCCGACTCGACCGAGTGCGCGCCCAGGTCCAGCACCTCGTGGCCGGCGTCGCGCAAGACCTGGGCGATATAGCGCTTCAACTCAAAGCCGCCGTGATCGGCACCGAGAGCGACCTTCATCGCTTCACCAGTTTCCGCGCCCGTTCGGCGACGTTCTCCGGCGTGAAGCCGAACTTCTCGAATAGCACCTCGCCCGGCGCCGACGCCCCGAAGTGGTCGATTCCGACGGCGTCATCCGCCCACTCGCGCCAGCCGAAGGTCGTCGCTGCTTCGACGGCGAGGCGCGGGATGCCCGGCGGCAGCACTTCGTCGCGGTATTCCTTCGACTGCTCGCGGAACAGCTTCCATGAAGGCATAGAGACGACACGCGCCAACACCTCCTGTTCCCGCAGCAGCTTGCGCGCCTCTAGACAGACCGACACCTCGGACCCCGTTCCGATGAGGACGACGTGGGAGCCGTCCTCCATCACGTAGGCGCCCTTTTCGACGGCGCCGCCGGGCTTGAGCACCGGCAGCTTCTGGCGCGTCAGGATGAGCGCCGTTGGGCCTTCGTCGCGCTCCAGGGCGATGCGCCAGGCCGCGGCCGTCTCGTTGGCGTCGGCCGGGCGGATTAGCAGTAGAT
>JALHUB010000211.1 GCA_022865685.1 Dehalococcoidia bacterium
GGCGGTTGCCGGGATGTCGCCGGCGGTGATCTTGCCTTCGCCTGAGGCTTCGTGGTAGAGCTTGCCGGGCCGCTCGGTGAGGGAGTGCAGGCGTATCTCCTTCACGCTGAGGAGGAACTCGATTGTGTCCTCCTTAATGCCCGCGATGGTGGAGAACTCGTGTTCCACCTCTTCGATGCGCACGGCCGTGACGGCGGCGCCGGGGAGCGAGCTGAGAAGGACGCGGCGCAAGGCGTTGCCTATGGTGGTGCCGAAGCCCGACTCCAGGGGTTCTCCCACGACGCGGGCGTAGGTATCAGTCGCTTCTTGGATTTCGATCTGCGGGGTCGCGAGCTGAGTGCTGAGGACGCCTTCTCTCTCTGGACCCAACGGTTGAGGAGATATCAATTCTCCGGCCTCCCGCTATGCTTAACGCGAATAGTACTCGACGATGACGAGGGGATCGAAGGGCGTGCCCGCGTCGGCGGGCTCTGGTGCGCGGAGGATGCGACCCGTGAGGGTATCGTCGTCACGCGCGAGCCAGCTGGGCACGACCTTGCTCTTGGCGGTCTCCTCGACGACCTTGTAGTACTCGCTCTTCTTTCCTCTCTGACTCCACCCGACGATGTCGTTGACTCTGACCTGGGTGGAGGGAATGCTTGCTTTGCGTCCGTTGAGCAGTATGTGGCCGTGGCGGACGACTTGTCTAGCCTGGGGGCGCGAGTCCGCGAGTCCCAGGCGGAAGATGACGTTGTCAAGGCGCATTTCCAGCAGACGAATGAGGTTATCGCCGGTGACGCCGGGGCGGCGCACGGCCTCGGCGTAGTAGCGGCGGAACTGTCGCTCGAGGATGCCGTAGGTGTAGCGGGCCTTCTGCTTTTCTTTTAGCTGGACGGCGCGGTCGGAGATGCGGCGTCGCCTGGCGGTGCGGAAGCCCGGCGGCTGGGCGCGTCGCTCCAGGCCGCACTTGCGGTAGCAGCGATCGCCCTTGAGCATGAGCTTATCGCCGAAGCGGCGGCATAAGCGACAGACGGGTCCTCTGTATCGAGCCATGTATTGTTGTCTCCTCCCTCCGCTCTCTTAGATCCGGCGTCGCTTCGGAGGGCGGCAGCCGTTGTGCGGTATGGGCGTGACGTCCCGGATGCTGAGCACGGCCAGTCCGGCGCTCTGGAGGGCGCGGATGGCGGCTTCTCTGCCGCTACCGGGTCCCTTGACGAAGACGTCTACCTGCCGCATTCCCTGGTCGATGGCCTTGCGGGCTGCCTGTTGCGCCGCCATCTGGGCGGCATACGGCGTGCTCTTGCGCGACCCTTTGAAGCCGGATGTGCCGCCGCTGCTCCAGGCAACGGCGTTGCCCTGGGGGTCGGTCAGGGTTATGAGCGTGTTGTTGAAGGTGGACTGGATATAGGCCTTCCCCTTGGGGATGGACTTCCTCTCGCGTTTTCTGACCCTGGTCTTCGCTTTCTTCTCGGCCACGGACGTTATCCTCTCTTACTTCTTGGCGATGGACCGCCTCTTGCCGGCCACGGTACGGCGGGCGCCCCTCTTGGTGCGGGCGTTGGTGCGGGTGCGCTGGCCGTGGACGGGCAGGCCGCGGCGGTGCCTGATGCCGCGATAGCAGTTGATCTCGATAAGGTGCTGGACGTTCTGGCGGACTTCGCGTCGCAGGTCGCCTTCGACCATGTACTCGCGGTCGATGACCTCGCGGATGCGGTTGGTCTCGTCGTCGGTGAGGTCACGCACGCGCACCGTGGGGTCGATCCTGGTCTGCGCGAGGATCTTCAGGGAGCGCGTCCGCCCGATGCCATAGATGTAGCCGAGGGCGATGCTGACCTGCTTATCGTTGGGGATATCGACGCCGGCGATACGTGCCATGATTCCTCCCGGACTAGCCTTGACGCTGCTTGTGCCTGGGGTTAGGGCAGATCACCATGATGACGCCCTTGCGCCGGACGATGCGGCATTTTTCGCAGCGCACTTTGACTGATGCTCGAACCTTCATTATACCTTCTTTTGCCGCTTGATTCGATTCACTTGAACCGGTAGGTGATGCGGCCTCGCGACAGGTCGTTGGGGGAGAGCTCTACGAGAACGCGGTCTCCCGGCAGGATCCTGATGAAGTGAAGCCTTATCTTTCCGGAGACGTGCGCCAAGACCCGGTGCTGGTTGGCGAGGTCTACCCGGAACATAGCGTTAGGCAGGGCTTCCTTCACCACCCCTTCTACTTCGATCGTCTCTTTCTTGGGCATAACCTCCCCAATGTATTGTTGCCGTCCGGCCTGCCTACCGGCCCTCCAGAGGCGGGTAAACAGGCAGGCGCCGCTAGGGCAGCGTCAGTATTTCCGCATCGCCGTCCGTTACGGCGATGGTGTGCTCGAAGTGGGCCGAGAGGCTGCCGTCGAGCGTGCTGACGGTCCAGCCGTCGTCGTGCCGTTTCGTGCGCCAGCCGCCGGCGTTGACCATCGGCTCCAGCGCCAGGACCATGCCCTTGCGGAGGATGGGCCCGCGGTCGGGCGGGCCGAAGTTCGGTATCTGCGGGTCTTCGTGCATCGAGCGGCCGACGCCGTGTCCGACGTACTCGCGCACCACGGAGAACCCGCCCGCTTCGACCTCCGTTTGTATGGCATGGGAGACGGCCCCCAGGGGGAAGCCCGCCCTGGCGGCTTCGATCCCCTTGTAGAGGGCCTTCTCCGTTGTCCGTATGAGACGCTCGGCGTCACGGCTGATCCGTCCGACGCCGATGGTAACGGCGGCGTCGCCGACGAACCCTTTGTACGTCGCGCCGAGGTCTATGCTAAGGATGTCGCCCTCTTTCAGCTCCCGTTCGCCCGGGATGCCGTGGACGACTTCGTCATTCATCGATAGGCAGACGCTTGCCGGATAGCCCTGGTAGCCGAGGAAGGTGGGTCCGACGCCGCGGGCTTCGAACTCCTTCCGCACTATCTTGTCGAGCCGTTCACCTTTGACGCCCGGCTTTGCCTCCTGCGCCAGGATCCGGAGAACCTGGCCGACGACCCGCCCGGCTTCCCGGATCAGGGCTATCTCTTCTTCCGATTTTACGATGATGGGCATTCAGCCCTAGACCCTAAGTATATGGCGGCTCAGGAAAGTCCCGCCGCCTTGAGCAGGTCTTTGCCGACCGCATCGGCTTCCTGCTCACCGTTGACCTCCAGCAACTTGCCCTGGCCCTTGTAGTAGTCGATGAGGGGGGCAGTCTGCTGGTTGAACACTGTAAGGCGGTTTCGCACCGTCTCCGGCTTGTCGTCGTCGCGCTGGTAGAGCTCGCCGCCGCACTGGTCGCACTTTCCCTGTTGTTTGGGCGGGCTGAACACCTGGTGGTAGACGGCGCCGCACTGGCGGCAGGTCCAGCGGCCGGCGAGGCGCCGGACTACTTCTTCCTCGCCGACGTTGATGTACAGTACCTGGTCGACGGCCTGACCGCGCTGCTTGAGGGCGTCGTCGAGGGCGCGGGCCTGGTCGACGGTGCGCGGGAAGCCGTCGAGGAGGACGCCCTTCTGGGTATCCGGGCGGTCCAGCCGGTCGAGCAGCATCCGCACCGTGAGCTCGTCGGGGACGAGCGCGCCCTTGTCGACGAAGGCTTTCGCCTGCATGCCGAGCTCCGTCTGGTTGCGGATGTTCTCGCGGAAGAGGTCGCCGGTGGCGACGTGGGCAACGCCGGCTCCCTGGGAAACCA
>JALHUB010000212.1 GCA_022865685.1 Dehalococcoidia bacterium
GTCGTCGAACCGGGGCCGTTCGGGATCCCGACCGGCCCCGGTCCACCGCACCGTCACAGTCAAAAGCGTTTTTCGCCCTCAGGCGCCGACGCCGCCCTGCAAGTCACGAATCACGTGGCTCGCAGACAACGCCCTCCCCCTCTCGACGCAACGTCACCCTACCCTCGTCCCGCAGCTTGTAGAGATGGGAAAGCACCTGGCCTACCGCCATGCGCTCTAGGCGCGGGTCCAGTTCGGGGTAGATCGCGCGCATCATGTCCGTCGGCGTCCGCTTCCCCTCTCGAAGCAGCGCCAGCACCTGCTCCTCTCGCTCATGTCGGTGGTCGATGAGCTCCTGTATCTTGCGCTCCGGCTGATGCACCAGCGGCCCGTGGCCGGGACAGATGAGCGCGGCGTCCAGCGCCTTCATCCTCTCCAGCGACTCGATATAGCGCGCCATGTCGCCGTCCGGCGGTGGCGGTATCGCCGTCGTGCCCAGGCCGAGGACGTTGTCGCCGCTGAAGAGTACCCGCTCCTCCTCCAGGAAGACGCAAACGTGCCCGGCGCTAGGCCCGGGCGTGTGGAGGATGCGCAGCGCGAGTCGCCCGACCCGCATGACGTCGCCATCGGCCAGCGGCTGGTCAACGGTTATCTTCGCCACCTCCTGCCGCATATACTGCTCCTGTGGCCCGCCGTCGCGGGGAGGGCGCGCCGGCGTCTGTTGCAGCAGCCGCGCCTCCTCCGGATGCATGGCGATGCGGGCGCCCGTCGCCTCGCGCAGGCGATTGGCCCCGCCGGCGTGGTCGAAGTGATGGTGCGTGACGATTATCATCTCGACGCGCGGGCCGCCGATCGTCTTCAGGTAGTCGAGGCGGCTATCGACCGAATCGTCGTTCGGGAAGCCGGCGTCGATGAGGACCGCCTGTCCGGAATCGACGACCGCGAAGACGTTGGGCGAATAGGCGCCCGTATACGGCTTGACGTTGACGCGGAGGACGTGAACGCTTTCCGTCGCCTGCACCGCCTCTCCTCTCGCGACCGGCTGAGATCGACGAGGTCATTGTACCCGGCGGCGGCTCTTCGCACGAAGGGAAGCGGTCGCGAAGCATCGCGGTCGCGATAGCGGGACGAGTCTCGTGGATAGAACGGCGTGCGGCGTCAGGCTGCGTTTGCGGCGCCTTCGAAACAGACCCTGTTCCCGCCGACTGACTTGGCGCGATAGAGGGCGGCGTCGGCGCTGGCGACGAGGTCAGGAGCCTGCTGCGCTGCGGCAGAATCGGCTTCGGCGATACCGAGGCTCACCTTCAGGCTCAGTGTGGCGCCCTTTGGGAGACGGAAGGGCTGTTTCTCGACCCTGGTGCGGAACCGTTCGCCAAACCTGAGGGCCGCTTGCAGGTTGGCCTCCGGCAGCACGAACAGGAACTCGTCGCCGCCGTAGCGTCCGACGACGTCGCCTTTGCGGCAGCTTCGCCGCGCAAGCTGAGCGAGCTGCATCAGGATTTCGTCGCCGGCGTCATGGCCGTATTCGTCGTTCACGGCCTTCAGCTTGTCGACGTCCAGCAGGCCCACGCTCAGAGGCCCGCCATGCCGAAGGACGCGGGCATGCTCGGCATCGATGACCTCTTCGACGTAGCGCCGGTTCGGTATGCCGGTGAGGGCATCGGTGCGGGCCAGGCGGTGCTCGATCTCCGTGTTCGCCTGAAGTTGCTTTGCGTACTTTGCGAGTTGCTCCCTGGATTCGGCGAGCGCCCTATACATCTGCATCGCCTTCAGGCCAGTCGCCAACTGGGCGGCTATCCCTTTCAGCGCCTCCACCTCTTCCGGCGGGAAGGTGTGCGGCTTCCAGCTTGCGAAGGATATTGAGCCAAGCGCCTTGTCCCGAAAGATGATTGGGACCCGGATCGCTGATACCAACATTATCCACTTGAAGAAGTGACGCGCTTCCTCAGAGCACCGCGTGTCGCTCTGAATGTCGGGCATCAGCATGGGCTGACGGGTGCGAGCCGACTCCCCGGCCGTCGCGTCGAGGTCGAGTCCCGAAGGGTCCGTCCATGTGTGCCCAAGGGACGTGTCCTGCCAGCGGTGGCCGTTCAAGGCGCGACTGGTGATCTTTTGGGAAGCCTCGTCCCAGAGGTCAATTGTGACGAGCTCGTAGCCCGTAGTATTGGACATGGCAGTGGCCAAGTTCTCAAGCACTGATTGAGTATCCTCGTCCTTCGTCAAGACCTCGGCGGCATTTGCCAGTGCGGACTTCTGGCCGCGCTGGCGGTCCGCCCGGGCGGCGTTGAGCACGCGCTCGAGGAAGATCACAAGCGAGGGCCGCGCCGCGTCCATGAATTTCAGCAGGGCCGGCTTGATCCCGTCCTTCCAGGGACCCCGCACAATGACCATCTCCGAGGGACTCTCACTCGTAGGGATTCGTGTCGCGATGAACTCCCGACCCTTCGCTCCTCTGGCGAGCACGAAGTCTTCGACCCGTGTCCCCCGGATGTTGAAGGCTACGGGCGCATTTCGCTGCTGCGCCGCCTGTTGTATCAGCCAGAGGCCGGTCTTGCCGGTGCCGATATCGTCGCCGCAGCGAGAGTCGCCGCAGGTGACCCAGTCCCTGTCCTCGGCATAGACGAAGCGGACTTGATCGGCGCCACTCGCGTCCCTGAGCGTGTCAGCGATGTGAGTAAGCCACGGCCTGTTTGCCGGACCGTTCGCTGCCAGAGCAGCCAGCCGTTGCAGCGTTTCAAATCCCGGCGTTAGGGTAGATCCCTCGGTGTCCTCGTTTTTTCCTCTTATCATCCTGTCTGTACATTCGGCTAGAGCGGCACAGCCCTAAATAGGTGCGCGGGCGCCGGCAAACCGGACCCGTTGTCGCCTTCCCCTCGGGCTGAAGTATCGAGCACTAGGCGGCTCTCCTCCTGCTGGGCCGGGCAGAGGCCGTTTTGTTGCGTCCCTTCGCCTTCGCCTCGTATAGTGCTTCGTCGGACTGCTTGATGAGCGCCGACGGTTTCTGTGCGGCTGCCGGGTCAAGCTCGGCGACCCCCATGCTCACGGTCATCCTCGTGCTCGCCTCTGGGGACAGAGAGAAGACGTGGTTGGCGACGGTGGCGCGAAAGCGGTTGGCGAATTTGAGCGCCGCCCTCAAGTCGGCCTTGGGCAGGACGAACAGGAACTCGTCGCCGCCGTAGCGCCCCACCAC
>JALHUB010000213.1 GCA_022865685.1 Dehalococcoidia bacterium
GTCGAAGTGCCGGTGCTCATCGCGCTGGTGTACGTAGCCCTGTGGGCGCGCCGCTTCTTCTTCGACGCGGGCGGTCAAGCGAAGCCGCTCTCCCTGTCCGAAACGCCGGCTGCCGTGTCGGAGGGGTCGTGACCCTCATCGAAGCAATCCTCGACTCACTCGCCGGCGACGCGCCCGTGCAGGAGGCGCGAGGCAATCGCAACTGGATCGCCGTATGGAGCCGCTACTGCGGCCTCGCTTCGACGCTGGCCTCGGCCGGTAGCGCAGGCGCCACTGTCATCGACGCCGCTCGTCTCATCGGTCGCAGTGCCCGGGAGCTGGCCCGTCTCGCCCTCTCTCACGACCCTCTCGACGCCGCGCTGGGCATGGCCGCCGTCAACTCGCTGCTCGACGTCGACGAATCGCGCTGCGAGGAGCGGAACGGCCGCGACATCGTCATCGAACACGCGGCCGGCAAGAGCGTCGCCCTCGTCGGGCACTTCCCGTTCGTGCCGGAGCTTCGGGAGGTCGCTCGGGAGCTATCGGTGCTGGAGCTGCGCCTTCGTCCCGGCGACCTGCCGGCGACGGAAGCGGCGCGAGTGATCCCCGAAGCGGAGGTCGTCGCTATCACGGGCACGGCATTTGTGAATCACACGATCGAGCCGCTCCTCGGCTACTGCCGCCCCGAGGCGCTGGTCATCGTCATCGGCCCGACGGCGCCGCTGTCCTCCGTCCTCTTCGACTTCGGCGTCGATATCATCTCCGGCGCCCGCGTCGCCGACCCGCCGCTCGTGCTGCGACAGGTCGGCGAGGGCGCGGAGTTCCGCCGGATACAGGGTGTTCGCCGCCTGACGATGCAACGGCCTGCCTGCCGGTAGGCATGGTAAGCACGGCCTGCCATCTGAGCTTCGTCGTAGAAGACCACTGTCCTATTGCGTTCAGTATCCGATAATCCCTAAGGGACAGTGAATATGTCAGATGGTACGGGCCAGGGCACCGCCGGCGCCGACCCCCTGGAGCGGCGTGGTGAGCCCACGCCCGCCGACGTGGCTGCCGCGCTCCTGCCGCTGCACGGCGCAAATGATCAGCGCACGCTGGCGGAAGCTATCAGCGCGCTCATCGACCCTTTCGAGGAAGACGCCGCGGTCTGCGCCTTCCTCGACGACGGCAGCGGCACGCTCGTTCCCTTCGTGAACGGGGAGCAGTCGCTGTCACGGGTGGCGAGCGTCCGGCTGCCGGTCACGCAGACCGGCCCGCTCTCGCACGTCTTCGAGACAGGCGAGATCGTCGTGCTGGACAGTCTGGCCGACCTCATCGGGGAAGAGGTACCGGATCTGCCGGCTCGGCGCATCCTTCTCCTGCCCTTGCAGTGGGAAGAAGAGAAGCTTGGCATCGTCCTCTTCTTCGATCAGGGACGCACAAGCGTCGATCTCTATCCCCGGCTTGCCGAGCACGTCGCCCTCGCCCTCGTGCGACTGCGCGCGCTCGATCAGCACTTCCGATTCGGCGGCATCGACCCGTCGCACTGGCTGTTCGACCGCGAATGGCTGCGACTGCGCGTGGAGGAGGAGGTCGACCGCGCTCAGCGCTACGGTCATCCGCTGACGCTGCTGCTCTTCCTGTTCGAGAATCTGGACGAGATCACGCGAAACGTCGGCAGGCATCAGACGGAGGTGTTCCTGCGCCGGGTCGCCGCCGTCGTCCGCGGCCAGATACGTAGCCCGGACGTGCTGGCGGGCTACGGCAAGGCCAGCATAGCCGTCCTCATGCCGGAGACGGAGAAACCGGCGGGCGTGGCGGCGCAGTTCCGCGTCGCCTCCCGACTTGCGAAGATGAAGTTGCTGGCCGGTGCCACCGGGCCGATGCCGGTCCTCCTTCTGGCCGCCGCGACCTGCCCCGAAGACGCGCAGTCGGCCGCGGAGCTCGTCGACGCCGCGGAATCGCGCCTCACGCCGTACGAAGAGGGCA
>JALHUB010000214.1 GCA_022865685.1 Dehalococcoidia bacterium
CAGACGCTGGAAAGCAGCTCGCGGACGAGGCAGACGCGGACGGAGAAGACGCCGTTGCCGCCGTACTCAACGGGCACGACGTAGCGGAACAGCCCGAACGCCGCCAGTCGACGGAACACCTCCATCTCGAGATGAAACGACTCGTCGGCCTGCGGCGCCAGCGGCGCGATGTCCTTTCGCGCGAAGGCGAGCACCTTCTCCGCGAACGCTCGTTGCTCTTCGTCGAGGAGTACGCTGTCCGGCCATTTCAACATCGCAGTGTCCTCCTATGTTGACGCCGAGACTGGAAAGTCTCGGCTACGGTGTTTCTTTGCGACCGGCGACGGCGCACTCGAAGAGGCGTCGCGGCGCGCGCACCATGATCCCCTCGATCTGGTCTTCGCTCATGCCGTTTTCGCGCAGCCAGGGCAGGACGCGCGTCGGGACCCAGGAGTACGTCGATGGGTCGCGGACAGGCAGCGTCGCCCAGAGGCCGTAGGCGGCATGGTCGTGCGAAAGGCAGACCTGCTCCCCGTAGCCGGCCTCGACGACGGCCTGGGCGACAGCGGAGCGCACCTTCCAGTGCGGCGCAATTCCGGGGAAGTAGCGGTCCATGCCCAGGACGGCGCCGCGCGACGCCAGCCCCAGCAGGTATTCGATGTCTTCCGTGTCGTTGCAGTGGCCGATGTAGGCGGCGCCCATGTCCAGGCCCTCGTCGGCGAAGATGTCGAGCAGGGGCTCGCCGAAACGCGCCGACGCGAGCGTGTGGCAGGAGACCGGCACGCCCGTCTTCTTCGACGCCCTGGCGGCCGCGCGCGCGATTGGCTCGAAGCGCATCGCGCGCATCTCCGGCGGCAGTGCCTCCTCGTCCCAGGCTATCTTGACGATGCCGGCGCGCACGCCTGTGCCCTCGATGCCGTCTTCGATCTCGCGCACGAACAGCTCCGCCAGACCGTCGGCGTCGAAGCCCCAGAGCGGCGGCGGTACCCAGCGGTAGACGCCGGTGGCGACGACGATGTTCACCTCCGACTTCTCGGCGACCTGCATGACCAGGTCGATCTGGCGGCCGAGGTCGACGGTCGTCACGTCGATTAGCGTGTCGATGCCATCGCGCTTGGCCTGCGCGAGAGCCTCGATCCCCCATTCGACGGCATCATCGCGATTGAAGAACGGGTAGTGGTCCATGCCGCCGGAGCCGGTGATGATGTGCTCGTGGGCGAGGGTGCGGCCGAGCTGCGAGCTGTCGATGGGGCCTCTTACAGTTTGAACGGTGGTCATCGGATGGCTCCTGTGTCGTCGCCGGCGCTATTCGGCGGCCGCCTCCCGTCGAAGCAGCGCCTCCTGCTGGCATTCGAAGACGCGCTGGGTGAATGCCGCCACCAGGCACTTGTTGCAGCGGATGCACTTCGCCGGCGCCGTATCGCCGCTCTGCCAGCGGGCGATGAGTCCGGGCTCACGGATGAGTGGGCGTGCGAACGAGATGACGTCGGCGTCACCGGCCGCGATGATCTCCTCCGCCGTCTCAAGCCTGCCGACGCCGCCGATGAGCATCGTCGGGATGCCGGCGGCCTTCTTCGCGGCGGCGACCTCGGCACGGAAGTAGACGCTTTCGGGGTCGTCGGGAAGCGCCGGTCGCACCGAGGACGCTCCCTGGCCGGCGCTGATCTCCACCGCCGATAGGCCTTCGGCGGCCATTGCCTTTAGAGCGTCCAGCCCTTCGTCCACGGAGAATCCGCCCTCGCCCTCAACAAGGCCGAACTTAGCCCAGACCGGGAAGTCGTCGCCGGCGGCCTTGCGAACGGCACGCACCACTTCGACGTGGAAGCGACGCCGCTTCTCCGGCGAGCCGCCCCATGCGTCGTCGCGATGATTCGACACGGGCGAGAGGAACTGGCTGCCCAGGTAGCCGTGGGCTAAATGGAGCTGGACGGCGTCGAAGCCGGCCTCGCGGCCGCGCACGGCGGCGGCGGCGAAATCGGCGATTGTCTCCTCGATCTCTTCACCGGTCATCGATCGCTGGGGCCAGGTGTCGCCTTCGGCCACGGATGGGCAAAGGGCGACGCGCTCGCTG
>JALHUB010000215.1 GCA_022865685.1 Dehalococcoidia bacterium
GAAATAAACACCGCGTCCGAGACAGGAAGGTCGCGGCTGCGGCTCTCCTCGAGCACCGAAGGCACGCGCGACAACACGCGGACAGCAGAGAGGCGACGTGGAGGGCTGAAGCCCTCCTCTACATTGTGGAAACGGGCATAAACGCCGAGACTGGAAAGTCTCGGCTACGTTTTTCCTTTGCCGGGTGGGCTTTCTCCTGTCGGCAAGGCGGGCAAGATGCCCGCCCTACGCGAAAGGAACCGCGCCAGCCTAGAGGGTCTGACCTTCCAGGAGGCGGCCGTCGAACTCGCGGTGGAAGCAGGTGCGCTCGCCGGTGTGGCAGGCCGGGCCGAGCGGCTGGACGCGGATGAGCAGTGTGTCGTCGTCGCAGTCGATGAGGATGCGGCGGACGTTGAGGTAGTTGCCGGACGTTTCCCCCTTGTGCCACAGCTCCCGGCGGCTGCGGCTGTAGAACCAGACCTGCCGCGACTCCAGCGTGCGCTCCAGCGCCTCCGCATTCATGTGGCCGAGCATCAGGACCTCGTCCGTGTCGTCGTCCTGGATGACGACGGGGATCAGTCCCCGGCCTTTGTCGAAGTCGACCATCGAAAGCCTCCTAGCCTTCGCGGATGCGCGCGACGCGACCCGTCGCCGTCGCGGTCGCTACCAGCGAGCCGTCCTCGAGGGTGAGGGTGCCGTCCATGAAGACCGTCGAGCCGCCCCTGTGCGCGACGCGTCCCTCCGCGACGAGCTTCACGTCCCGCACCGGCTGCATAAAGCTGATGTTCATGTCGAGCGTTGTGATGCTCTGGTTGTCTTCGAGCAGCGACACGGCGGCGGCGCCCATGACGCCGTCGAGCATAGCGGCGAGGATGCCTCCCTGGACCAGCCCGACGGGATTGTAGAAGTCAGGCTTGCCTTGAAACGTGACGCGGATGCGTCCGGGCTCCGCTTCAAGCACGCGCCAGCCGAGCAGGCCGAGCACCGCCGGCAGGGGCCGCCTGCCGGCGATGATATCCCAGAATATGCCCTCCCGTGACTGCACCATCGGCTGCGTCCCTCAGAGCCGCACGAGAATGTCGCGCTCGGCCAAGTACTCTTTGACCTGGCGGATGGTGTAGGTACCGAAGTGGAAGATGCTGGCGGCGAGAACGGCGTCGGCCTTCCCTTCGATGATGGCGTCGACCATGTGCTGGGGCGTTCCACAGCCGCCGGAGGCAATGACCGGCACCGTGACGGCCTCGGAGATGGCGCGCGTAAGGGGGATGTCGTAGCCGTCGAGGTGGCCGTCGGTGTCCATGCTGGTGAGCAGGATCTCGCCGGCGCCGAGGTCGACGACCTTGCGCGCCCAGTCGACGGCGTCGATACCCGTGGGCGTGCGGCCGCCGTGGGTGTAGACCTCCCAGTGGCCTTCGCCTGTGCCCTTGGCGTCGATGGCGACGACGATGCACTGGCTGCCGAATCGATTGGCGCAGCGCTGGATGAGCGGCGGGTCGGCGACGGCGGCTGTGTTGAGGGACGCCTTGTCGGCGCCGGACTCGAGGAGGCGTCGCACGTCCTCCTCGCTGCGGATGCCGCCGCCGACGGTGAAGGGTATGAAGACCTTGTCGGCGGTGCGCTTGACCATGTCGTAGACCGTCTCGCGCTCCTCGGACGACGCGGTTATGTCAAGAAACACGAGCTCGTCGGCGCGTTGCTCGCTGTAGTAGGCGGCGAGCTCCACGGGGTCGCCGGCGTCGCGCAGTTGGACGAAGGATATGCCCTTCACCACGCGGCCGCGGTCGACGTCGAGACAGGGGATGACGCGCTTTGCGAGCATTTAGCCGACCTCCCTGAGCGAGATGGGCCTATTGTACCAGCCCGCGGGGGCATTGAGCACGGGCGAGAGGATGGCGGTGGCGAAGTGCTCCAGCTCCAGGCGCTCCCACTCGGATTCGAGCTCGAGGAAGCGCAGGCTGCACTTCTCGACGATGTAGGAGGTAACGGCGGGCTCGCTGTCGAGTCGCTTGAGGCGAGCGAGCTTGCGACGGAAGATGCTGGACTTGCCGTTGCCCTTGCGGTGGTCGACAAGGAGCCGGCGGCGGAGGTTGCCGGACTGGCCGATGTAGTAGGGCTGTCCGGCGCAATCGTAGATGACGTAGATGCCGGGCCGCTCAGGGATGTCGGCATTCGTGAAAGAGGAGGGCGCCGAGCTCAGCAAGTGGCTGAGGGAACCCATGAGGGCGCCCGCCCTCTTTTCCAGTAGCGGCTCGACCTTTCCCACGATCTGTTCCGCGGTCTGTCAGCGTTGGGTCACCAACGAGCGCGGGGGCGACAAGGGGAGGAACCGCGTCTTTTGCCGGGCATTACGAGGGGATGGCTACGCCCAGGTAATGGTCGAGCGCCAGGATTCCACCGTTGCCTGCACCTATGAGCTTCTCAGGTCAGCCGCGTTCCGAATCCATCGAGAGGGCGTTCACCAATCGGTGAAGGACTCCTCTGAGGTGGAGGATAACGCCTAGGAGGCCGGACTGCAAACATGAGGTCGCGGCGGCTCTTTTCGGGCGCACAGCCGTGCGCCCCTACGGCCTCACGGGGCGACCAAGGGAGCTGCCCCTACGCAAATTGGAGGGATTCGGGGAGGGAGAGGGCACCGTCGTAGAGGGCACGGCCGAGGATGGCGCCTTCGACGCCGATCTGGCGCAGACGGCGCAGGTGGTCGAGGGTCGCGATGCCGCCGGATGCGATGACAGGCACGGGCACGGCCTTCGCGACACGGGCGGTCGCGGCGAGGTTGGGGCCGCGCAGGGTGCCGTCGCGGGCGATGTCGGTGTAGATGAAGCGTCGCAGGCCCACGTTCGCGAGGCGTCGCACCAGGTCCTCCGCCTTCTCCATCGATTGCTCTCGCCAGCCGTGCAGGGCGACGCGGCCGCCACGCGCATCGACGCCGGCGATGATGGCCTCGCCGTGCAGGGCGAGCGCCGCGCCCAGGACCGACGGCTGCTCGACGGCGACGCTGCCCAGGATCACGCGCTCGACACCGGCGCTCAGGTAGCGCTCGATTGTCTGGACGCTGCGGATGCCGCCGCCGACCTGGCAGGGTATAGATACGGCGCGCGCAATGGCAACGATGACGCCGTTGTTCACGGGACGGCCTTCGCGGGCGCCGTCGAGGTCGACGAGGTGAAGGCGCGGCGCGCCCTCCGCCTGCCAGCGACGCGCTACGGCTACGGGGTCGTCGGAGAAGACGGTCTCTTGGGCGTAGTCGCCCTGGTAGAGGCGGACGCAGCGGCCGCCGCGGATATCGATGGCGGGTATCACTTCCATACTGAGTCCTCTCGGCATCCAACGGAGGAGGGCCGTGCAGCCGGGGAGCGCAAGACCGCTATCACGGCTTGACCCGCCCGATCACGTTCTCCTTCGGAAGGAAGCCCCAGTCACTGGAGTCGTTACTGTTGTTACGGTTGTCACTGAGGACGAAATAGTAGTCGGGCGGCACCACTCGCGGCCCGTAGGAGTAGTCCGGCGAACCCTGGACGTATGGCTCCTCCAACACCTTGCCGTCAATCAGCACCTCTCCATCGCGTACTTCCACCATGTCCCCCGGCTCGCCAATGATCCTGTCGATGAACTCGCGCTCCGGATTAGCAGGAAAGCGGTACAGAACGATATCGCCGCGGCGCGGCGCCCTGCTTCCGTAGTCCACGATCCTGACGATTTCGCCGTCGTGTATTGTCGGTTGCATAGAAGATCTATCTACCAGACGCTCGCCGATGACCTTATCGCGCCCGCAGCCGACGGCAAGAGACAGCGGCCCAATCGTCAATGCGGAAACGGCAACGACAAGCAGCAACGGGCGCATGCAGCCTGCTCCCCTACCAACTGCGAGCGATTGTAGCAGTGATCTATACGCTCTTCAAACGCGGCTGGTCTATCTGGATCCGGCAGCAAATCGCAAGAAGTTGTCGTAGAAGCGGAGCCCCACGTCGCCGCTCTTCTCGGGGTGGAACTGGGTGGCGACGACGTTATCGCGAGC
>JALHUB010000216.1 GCA_022865685.1 Dehalococcoidia bacterium
CTCCTGCCATGCTGGAGGACGGGACGGTCACGGTGGGGCCGGCGCCGGCGCCGACGAGCACTTACACGCCGGGGCCCAGCCCAACTCCAACCGAAACGCCCACGCCGGGGCCGTCGCCCACTCCTACGCCGACGGCGACCTTTGGCCCCGGCACCACCGCTGTGGTGATCGACCCGGCGTCGCAGCAGGTGCTGGTCGGGCAGCAATTCACCGTGGACGTGATGGCGCAGAACATCAGCAACCTGGGGGCCTATGAGTTTACCCTCCGGTTCAACCCCAACGTCATCAACTATGAAAGCGTAGCGAACGGCGACTTCCTGGGGAGCACCGGACGCTCGGTATTCTGCCCGGCCCCGATAGCGGATGGGTGGATACTGCGCTTCGGCTGTGTGACTACCGGCGTTGGGATACCGGGGGCGAGCGGCTCCGGGCAGCTCGCGCAGGTCTTCTTCCAGGCAGCCGCTCCCGGCGCGATCCGCCTCGACTTGTCAGCGGTAGCGCTGGCCGACCCCTTGGGCGTAACAATCAACGCCGCCATTGCGAGTGGCTCTGTAACCGTATTGGCGACAGGGGCGACATCTGGTGGGTCGGACTTCCGCCCGGGCTTCTTGGCCGCTGCCGCTGTCCTGACGGGAACGGTCGGCCTCCTCCTGCGGCCGGCCAGCGCGCGCGCGGAGAGCCGGCGCTTCGGCAGGATGCGACGCCGTTGGCGCCCGTCGAGCGGCACAGCTTGGGATGGCCGCCGGATGGTTGGTTTCATGAAGTCGTTGTGGCGAAGGATCATCACGTGATAGGGTCTGCAGACCAAGCGTGGAGGCGGTACCTGCGCGGCTGCCGAGCGGCTCAGGCCGCGGCTGCGCAGCTCCAGCGCGGGCTTCTCGAGAAGCTGGGCGAGCGGGGGCTGCTGACCGAGCGGGTGCTGGCGCCGCTGACGGCGGTCCTCATCCTGGTTGGGGTGATCGGCTTCTGGCTTGCCCTCACGGTACAGATCGGGGCCCCGTCTATCGCCGGAGCGGCGGACCCCGTAGTCGTGTTCAAGAACCCGCAGAACCCCACCCTCTGGCTCTGTGACGAGGATGTCGCTAGCTGCAAAGGCGAGGGCCAGGGGCATCTCACGATCAATGAAGAGGTGTCCGGCATCCCCAGCGGCGTTGGCTTGGGGAGCTTCGAGTTCCTCATCTATTATTGGGGAAACATAGTGAATGTCAGCGTGACCGAAGGGCCATTCCTGCGCAGCACCGGACGCTCGGTGGTCTGCCCGACCCCGATAGCGGGGGAGAACTCGCTCCGGTTCGGGTGCGTCTCCTGGGGCAGTGAGCCCGGCCCCAGCGGCTCAGGAGTCCTTGCTTATATAGAAGTGGAACCCAACCCGGACTTGGTGCTCCGGCCCACCGCCAGGAACGGTTTCTTCGTGAACCTGCTCAACAGCCGTTTCGACGCCGAGTTGGCGGATGAGATGAGCGACCCAATACCGGTAGAGGCGGTAGGGAGTGCGCAGATACTCGTGCAGGCGCTCGAGGGCGATGTGAACTACGACTGTAAGGTGAACGTCATCGATGAGCAGGCGGTATCGGTGCGCTACGGCACCACCTTCGGGATCCAGCCCTACGACACGTTCTTCGACTTGGAA
>JALHUB010000217.1 GCA_022865685.1 Dehalococcoidia bacterium
AAGAGAAGCCGCAGTGCTCCGCCTGCTTCATCCTGTCGGTGCAGGACACGATGGACTCGATCCTCGACTGGTGCCGCACCGAGGGCATGATCTTCAAGGGCGGCTCCGGCTCCGGCGTCAACCTGTCGCAGCTGCGCTCCTCGCGGGAGCCGCTGTCGACCGGCGGGCTCGCCTCCGGGCCGGTGTCCTTCATGCGCGGCGCCGACGCCATCGCCGGCTCCATCAAGTCGGGCGGCAAGACGCGCCGGGCGGCGAAGATGGTCATCCTCAACGCCGATCACCCGGACATCGTCGAGTTCATCGACTGCAAGTCGAAAGAGGAACGGAAGGCGTACGCCCTCGGCGAGGCGGGCTACGACCTGTCGCTCGACGGCGAGGCGTGGACGTCGATCCAGTTCCAGAACGCCAACAACTCCGTCCGCGTCACCGACGACTTCATGCGCGCGGCGCTGGACGAGGGGAAGTGGACGCTCAAGGCCGTCACCACAGGCCAGACGATCGAGACACTGCCGGCGCGCGACCTTCTGCGCAAGGTCGCCGAGGCCGCCTGGCACTGCGGCGACCCGGGCATGCAGTTCGACACGACGGTCAACGACTGGCACACCTGCCCGGAGAGCGGACGCATCAACGCCTCGAACCCCTGCTCCGAGTACATGCACCTCGACAACTCCGCCTGCAACCTGGCTTCGCTCAACCTGATGAAGTTCCTCGACGAGAGCGGCGAGTTCGACGTCGAATCGTTCCGGCAGGCGGTCACGATCATGATCGCCGCGCAGGAGATCATCGTCGGCAACGCCGGCTATCCCACGGAGCTCATCGGCGAGAACGCGAACAAGTTCCGCGCCCTCGGCCTCGGCTACGCGAACCTGGGCGCGCTGCTCATGTCGCGCGGCCTCCCTTACGACTCCGACGCCGGCCGCGCCTTCGCCGGCGCCGTCACCGCACTCATGACCGGCAACGCCTACGCTGCGTCGGCGCGCCTGGCCACCCGCATGGGTCCATTCGCCGAGTACGAGAGGAACCGCGCGTCGATGCTGACGGTCATCGAGAAGCACCAGCAGGCGTTGCAGCAGATCGACGCCGCGCTGGCCCCGGCGCCGCTGTTCGAGGCAGCAACGGCGGCCTGGGACGAGGCGCTCTCGCTGGGACGCGAGCACGGCTACCGCAACGCCCAGGTCAGCGTCCTGGCGCCGACGGGTACTATCGCCTTCATGTTGGACTGCGACACGACGGGCGTGGAGCCGGACATTGCCCTCGTCAGCTACAAGCGGCTCGTCGGCGGCGGCATGATCAAGATGGTGAACCGCACGGTACCGCTGGCCCTGCGCACCCTCGGCTACGGCCGCGACGAGATCGACGAGATCGTCGCCTATATCGACCAGGACGGCGTCATCGAAGGCGCGCCGCACCTGAAGGAGGAGCACCTGCCGGTCTTCGACTGCGCCCTGCGGCCGGCGAAGGGTACCCGTTGCATCTCCCCACTCGGGCACGTGCGCATGATGGGAGCCATTCAGCCGTTCATCTCCGGCGCCATCTCCAAGACGGTGAACCTGCCGAATGAGTCAACAGCCGACGAGGTCATGGAGACGTTCATCGAGGCCTGGCGAAACGGTGTGAAGGCGATTGCCGTCTACCGCGACGGCTCCAAGCGTACGCAGCCGGTGAGCACGGCCCGCGACAGCGCCGGGCCCATCGCCAAGCCGGTGCGCCGCCGCCTGCCTGACACGCGGCACTCCATCACTCACAAGTTCTCGATCGAGGGGCACGAGGGCTACATCACCGTCGGCACGTACGAGGACGGCTCGCCGGGCGAAATCTTCATCACGATGGCGAAGGAAGGGAGCACGATATCGGGCATGATGGACGCCTTCGCGACGTCGATTTCGCTGACGCTGCAGTATGGCGTGCCCCTGAAGGACCTCGTGAACAAGTTCGGCCACATGCGCTTCGAGCCCGCCGGCATGACGCAGAACCGTGAGATACCGGTGGCACAGTCGGTCGTCGACTACGTGTTCCGCTGGCTGGGCTCGCAGTTCATGGGCGAGGACGAGAAGGCGGAGCTGGGCATTCTCAGCGAGGCGGTGCGGGCGCGACTCGCCGCCGACCACGGCAGGCAGGCGGAGTTCGTCATCAAGCCGAACGGCGGCCACAACGGCCAGGACGACGCGCCGCCCTGCATGAACTGCGGCTGGATCATGACACGCAGCGGCACGTGCTATCGCTGCGATAACTGCGGCAGCACGAGCGGCTGCTCATAAGGTGGGTGTGAAGCTGCCGGTTGACTTCCCCGCCACCAGTTGAGCCGGCAGTGGCCATTGGAAGTGGCGTCCCTGAGCCATCAGGGGCGCCACCTTCTCCTTGGCCGTCCGTGGAACCGGATGTAGGGGGGGACTTTAGTCCTCCCGCCCCAGGAGCAAGCGCCGCTCCATGCGTTCAGATAAGCGCGAGGCTGAACGCGTGGAGAGCGAATCGTCCTCCTGGCCTTGACATACCCGGTGCTCAATACGGGAGGACTAAAGTCCTCCTCTACAGGCGTCATCACAATCCCTTCCCGCCTTCGATCCGCGAGAGTGGTAAAATCCGAATAGCAGGGATGCAACTCACGCCGGAGGGTCCGCTATGGCAACAAAAGCCGAGCACAGGGATGTCGTCCTGTCCGACAACGCGCGCGTGGTGCTGGAGCGCCGCTACCTGGCGAAGGACGAGCACGGACGCGTCGTCGAAACGCCGGAGCAGCTTTTCCGCCGCGTCGCGCACAACATCGCCGGCGCGGAGGCGCCTTACGGCGACGCGCGACAGGTCGCGGCCTGGGAAGCGCGCTTCCTCGACGTGATGACGGGCCTACGCTTTCTCCCCAACTCGCCGACGCTCGGCAACGCCGGTCAGCCGCTTCAGCAACTCGCCGCCTGCTTCGTCCTGCCCGTCGAAGACTCGATGGAGGGTATTTTCGGCGCGGTTCGCAACATGGCGATGATCCACAAGAGCGGCGGCGGCACGGGGTTCTTCTTCGGACGCTTGCGCCCCGCCGGCGACATGGTCCGCAGCACCGCCGGTCTGGCCAGCGGGCCGGTCTCCTTCATGAAGGTCTTCGACGCCGCGACGGAGGCGATCAAGCAGGGCGGCACCAGACGCGGCGCCAACATGGCGATCCTGAACGTCGAGCACCCGGACATCGAGGAGTTCATCCGCGTCAAGGCGGACATGGTGACGCTCACCAACTTCAACATCTCCGTCGCCGTCAACGAGCGGTTCATGGAGGCGGTGGAGCGCGACGAGGAGTTCTCGCTGGTCAACCCGCGCACGCGGCGGGTCGCCGGGAAGCGACGCGCCCGGGAGGTCTTCCGCCACGTCGTCGAGAACGCGTGGGGGAACGGCGACCCCGGCATCGTCTTCATCGACCGCGTGAACCGCGACAACCCGACGCCGCGTCTCGGCGCCATCGAGGCGACGAACCCCTGCGGCGAGCAGCCGCTGCTCCCATATGAGTCGTGCAACCTGGGCTCGCTGAACCTGTCGCGTTTCGTCAAGGACGGCGCGACGCCCGCGGTCGACTGGGAGGCGCTGGCGGAGGTAATCCCCGTCTGCGTCCGCTTCCTCGACAACGTCATCGACGTCAACCACTACCCGATCCCGGAGATCGAGGAGATGACGTTGAAGACGCGCAAGATCGGCCTCGGCGTCATGGGTTGGGCTGACCTGCTCTTCCAGCGTCGCCTGCCATACGACTCCGACGAGGCGCTGAAGCTCGGGGAACGCATGATGGCGTTCATCCAGGAGAAGGCGGACGCGGCCTCCGAGGAGCTGGCCCGCGAGCGCGGCGTCTTCCCCGCCTGGGACGAGAGCGTCTACGCGACGGGGCGACAGCGGCGGATGTTGCGCAACTCCACCCGTACGACCGTGGCGCCGACGGGCACGCTGTCGATCATCGCCGACTGCTCGGGCGGCATCGAGCCCGTTTTCTCGCTGGCGTTCACGCGACAGCACTTCCTGGACCCGCGCCGTCCGAAGACGCCGACGAAGCTGACGGAGGTGAACAAGCACTTCGAGCAGGCGGCTAAAGAGGGCGGCTTCTACGCTAAGAAGCTCATCGAGACGCTGGCCGCCGGCGCAAGCCTCCGTGACCAGGCGAAGGTGCCGGACTGGGCGAAGACGGTCTTCGTCTCGGCGCACGACGTCTCGCCGGAGTGGCACGTGCGCATGCAGGCGGCGTTCCAGCGGCACACCGACAACGCTGTCAGCAAGACGATCAATTTCCCGCAGGAGGCCACGCCCGACGACGTCGAGCGCGCCTATCTCCTCGCCTACCACGAGGGTTGCAAGGGGATCACGATCTATCGCGACAAGTCGCGCGAGATGCAGGTGCTTTCGCACACGACGGTGAAGGGCCCCGAGCAGCAGGAGGCAATCGCGGCCGAGCGCTCGCTAGGGGTCGCCGCCGGTCCGCCGTCGCTGCGACCCGGCCAGCCGTATCGCCGCCGCCTGCCCGACCAGCGCAGCTCCGTCTCGCACAAGTTCGACGTCGGCGGCCAGGAGGGTTACCTGACGGTCGGGCTGTACGACGACGGCAGCCCGGGCGAGGTCTTCGTCACGATCTCCAAAGAGGGGTCGACGATACGCGGGCTGATGGACTCGGTGGCGGTGCTGACGTCGCTGGCGCTCCAGTACGGCGTGCCGCTGGAGGACCTGGCGCGCAAGTTCGAGAGCACGCGCTTCGAGCCGTACGGCTTTACGAACAACCCCGACCTACCGCAGGCGACGTCGCTGGTCGACTACATCTTCCGCTGGCTGGAGCAGCGCTTCGGTGAGGGCAGGAAAGTGAAGCCGCCGCGGCCAGCGGGCAAGCGCGGCAAGGCGCTGCCCGCCAGCGGCGACATCAGCACAGGCGTGGCCTGCCCGGACTGCGGCTCGGTGCTGGTGTTCGCGGAGGGATGCCTGACGTGTCGCTCTTGCGGCTATGAGCGCTGTGCGTAGTCGCCTCGCGCCCCTGTTGACTCCATGGCCCGCTCGCGACGGCAGTGCAGCGCGCGATGATCGCGCTCCCGTTGCGCTCCTCGCATTCGCTCGTCGCGCCCAACCGTCGCCGATCATCAGCTTTTCCAGCACCCCAGCCTGGAAGGCTGGGGCATCACACCGCACAGGCCACCCCATCACTCTTCCCTGCCGCCGCGATGACCCGATGCCGCGTCCTTTAGGGCGCAGTGTAGAGACATTACGCCGCTACCAGAACAAGCGATGCCCTCGGCTCGACTTCCATGCCCGCACGCAACGGCAGTGCAGCGCGCGATGATCGCGCTCCCGTTGCGCTCCTCGCATTCGCTCGTCGCGCCTCACTCCTATCCCTCCACTCTCAGAAAGCGCTATCATAGATGTGCAAGCATGGCCTCCGAGGTCCAACCGGCAACGCCCATAGCGATAACACCCGACATCGCCGCAAACCTGCGACGACTGCGAGAGCGCGTCGATGCCGCCTGTCGCCGCGCCGGACGCTCCCCTGACGGCGTAGCCATCGTCGGAATCAGCAAGGGCTTCCCCGCCGGAGCCGTCGTCGCGGCCTGGCAGGCCGGACTGCGCGACATCGGCGAAAACCGCGTCCAGGAGGCGGCGACGAAGATCGCGGCCGCGACGGCGCAAGGCGCGCGACCCCGCTGGCACCTCGTCGGCCACCTCCAGACGAACAAGGTGAAGACCACCCTGGGCCTGTTTGATATACTCCATTCGGTGGACTCACTGCACCTGGCGGAGGCCATCAGCAGAGCGGCGGCAAAGCCGGTGCCCGTCCTGTTGGAGGTTAACGTCAGCGGCGAGACATCAAAGTACGGCCTCAGGCCGGAAGAGGTCGAGCCCGCACTGGCGCAGGTCCGCGCCCTGCCGAACGTCGACGTGCAGGGCCTTATGACCGTCGCGCCGCTCGTCGGCAATCCGGAGAAGGTGCGGCCCGTCTTCCGACGCCTGCGCGACCTGGCACGATCGCTCGGCCTGCCTCAGCTCTCGATGGGCATGAGCGACGACTTCGCGGTGGCGGTGGAAGAAGGCGCGACGATGATAAGGATAGGACGCGCCATCTTCGGGCCAAGGCTCGACCTGCTGGAAGAGAAGCGACCTCAAACGGAGTGAGGGGACAATGAAAATCGGTTTCATCGGCGGCGGAACGATGGCGGAGGCGATTATCGGCGCCGTCCTCAGCGGAAAGCTGGCCGCGCCCGAAGACATCGTCGTCGGTGAGCCGCTCGCGCAGCGGCGAGAGGATCTGGCGGAGCGCCACAAAGTCAACGTCACCAGCGACAACGCGAAGGCGATACGTGGCGCGGAGATCGTCGTGCTCGCCGTCAAGCCGAACCAGTTCCCGACCGTCGCCGCCGGCCTCAAGGAGCGCCTGCGTCCCAACCAGACCGTCGTTTCGATTATGGCGGGCGTGACGATAGCAGCGCTGCGGGACGGCCTGAATCACGACGCCGTCGTGCGCGTCATGCCGAACATGCCGGCACAGGTGGGCGAAGGGATGAGCGTCTGGACGGCCACTTCCGAGCTCTCGGAGGATCACCGCGAGAAAGTACGGAAGATGCTCAAGGCCGCGGGCAGAGAGCTGTATTTCGAGGAAGAACGCTTCATCGACATGGCGACCGCCGTCTCAGGCAGCGGTCCCGGCTTCATATTCCTCTTGATGGAGGCGTTCAGCGATGGCGCCGTGCACCTGGGGCTGTCCCGGGAGGCGGCGCGAGAGCTGGTCGTGCAGACGTTCCTCGGCTCGGCGCGACTGGCGCAGGAAACGGGCCGCCCCGTCAGCGAGTTGCGTGCGCTGGTCACAACGCCGGGGGGCACGACAGCCGAAGGCCTGCTCGTGCTGGAGGAAGCCGGCCTGCGCGCCGCGATCACGGAGGCGTTGATCGCCACCTACGAGAAGTCAAAGGCCCTGGGAGGCTGATAGCTAGAAAATGCTCTTCGTTACGTTCGTTGAGGTCTTGTGTAACGTCCTGATCGTCGCGATAGTCGCGCGCGCCTTACTCTCCTGGTTCACCAATGATCCGCGCAACCCGCTCATCGCCGTCCTCGACCAGGTCACCGAGCCGATACTCGCCCCCCTGCGACGCGTCATGCCGAGAATGGGCATGTTCGACTTCACGCCGCTGGTGGCGATCCTCATCCTCGTCGCCATTCAGAAGCTCGTCGCCAGCTACTACAACACATAGCCCGCACGGCCGTCAGAGCCGGACGCGCACCTCTTCTTCGCTTAGACCCTCGACCGCGACGACCTTGTTCCGCTGCGTCTGCCCCCTGGCGAGGCGCAAATGGCTCGCCGGCACGTCGAGCGTGCGAGCGAGCAGACGGAGCAGTGCCTCGTTGGCGCGCCCTTCGACCGGCGGCGCCGTGACGCGCACCCGCAGCACGTCGCCCTCCCAGCCGGCGATCTTGTCCTGCGCCGCCCTCGGCGTCAGACGCACTTGGAGCATGAACGCGTCCATCTGCGCATATCCTAGCGCATCATTCTCACAGCGCAAGTAGGCGTCTCGTGCAACCAGTTCCGGGAGTGCAGAGGCTCTGGGGGTGTCCCCCGGAGAAACAAACTCTCCGCTTGCAGGAAAAGAACAGATTTTCTTAATTTGGCCCCATTTTGTCTTGCGAATGCCCTAACCCCATGCTATCATGCCTCAGTGAAGTGAATCTGCGCAGTCTCCTTATCTATTTCCCCGGAGGTTGTCATGGCCGAAGAACAGAAGACCCAGGCGCTTGAGCTTGCCATCGGCCACATCGAGAAGCAATTCGGGAAAGGCGCCATTATGCGTCTGGGCGAGGCCTCGGCGCACATGCAGATAGAGGCGATCCCCACTGGGTCCATCTCGCTGGACCTGGCCCTCGGCATCGGCGGCATACCGCGCGGCCGCGTGACCGAGATATTCGGGCCGGAGTCCGCCGGCAAGTCAACGCTTGCCCAGCACATCATCGCCGAAGCGCAGAAGATCGGCGGGACCGCCGCCTACATCGACGTCGAGCACGCCCTCGATCCGACGTACGCCGCGGCCTGCGGCATCAAGATCGACGACCTCCTCGTGTCACAGCCCGATACGGGCGAGCAGGCGCTGGAGATCACCGAAGCGCTCGTTCGCTCCAACGCCGTCGACGTCATCGTCATCGACAGCGTGGCGGCGCTGGTGCCGCGCGCCGAGATCGAAGGCGAGATGGGCGACTCCCTGCCCGGCCTGCAGGCGCGCCTCATGTCCCAGGCGATGCGCAAGCTGGCGGCGGCCATCAGCCGCTCCCGCACCGCCGTCATCTTCATCAACCAGTTGCGCGAGAAAGTCGGTATCGTCTTCGGCAACCCGGAGGTGACGCCGGGCGGCCGCGCCCTCAAGTTCTACAGCTCCGTCCGCATCGACATCCGGCGCATCGAGAGCCTGAAGCAGGGCCAGCAGTTCATCGGCAGCCGCGTGCGGGCGAAGGTTGTGAAGAACAAGGTAGCGCCTCCTTTCCGGGCGGCCGAGTTCGACATTATGTTCGTCGGCAAGAGCCTGGGCATCAGCCGCGAAGGCGACATCCTGGACCTAGCGGTGGACATGGGGATCGTCAAGAAGATGGGCGCCTTCTTCAGCTACGGCGAGCAGCGGCTCGGTCAGGGTCGGGAGAACGCTAAGGAGTTCCTGCGCGAAAACCCCGACCTGACGCGCGAAATCGAGTCGAAGATCAGGACCGCCGGCGGCAACGGCGTCCCGGCTCCCACGCCCGAGATAGAAGAGACTGCCGAAACGCCGCTATAGGACGCCGGAATCGACTTGACCGGGGGCCGGCCTCACGGGCGCGGCCCTTCTTCTCTTGGGGACGAGTCTCTGATGCTCATCACCAGCGTGGAACGGCAGCCGCGGCGGCGACGGCGCGTCAACCTCTTCGTCGACGGGCAGTTCGCCTTCTCGCTCGCCCTCAGCCTCGCCCAGGAGAAGGGCCTCCACGCCGGCATGACCGTCGACGAGGCGGAGCTCGATGCCCTGCGCGCCGAGGACGAGCGTCGCACCGCCTACGAAGCCGCCATCCACCTCCTCTCCTATCGTCCGCGCAGCGAGCGCGAGATGCGACAGCGCCTCCGCCGTCGCGGCGTCGCGCCCGACGTCATCGACGAGACGGTGGCGCGCCTGCACGCCTCGCACTACCTTGACGACGCTGCATTCGCCCAGTTCTGGCGTGAGAGCCGCGAGACCCTCAGCCCCCGCAGCGGCCGCCTCATCCGCAGCGAGCTCCTATCGAAGGGCGTCGACGCCGGCACGGCTACGTCGACGGTCGAGGGGCTCGACGACGAGGAGGCCGCCTACCGTGCCGCCTCCAAGCGCCTCAAGTCGCTGCGGGGCGACGACCACGAGGTCTTCCGGCGCCGTCTGGGCGGTTTCCTGACGCGTCGCGGCTTCAGCTACGACGTTGTCAGGCGCATCATCGAGCGCTGCTGGCGCGACCTCGGCGGCGACGAGCCTCCCTGATCAGACGTCCGTCCACGCCTCCTGGCGGGTCTCCGGCAACCTCCGGCGACCTCCCGGCACCCCCGTTTTTCCTTGACAGAGGGTATGTCGCAGCCTATCATTAGGGGCAGAAGTTCACTTCCTGAACCTTCACAATTTACCGGTCAAGCAATGGAAAGCGAGGTGACCATGCCCGGAGCCATCGCAATAATCCTCGTTGGGATTTTGGCGCTGGCGGTCGGGGCTCTCGTTGGTTTCAATCTACGGCTTAGGATCAATCAAGCGCAGCTCGCCACAGCGGAGCGGACTGCTGCCCGAATCCTTTCGGAGGCGCAGACAAAACAAAAGGAGATCCTTCTAGAAGCCAAAGAAGAGGCGCTACGCACGCGTTCCCAGATCGAAACAGAACTGCGCGAAAGGCGCAGTGAGCTTCAGCGTTCGGAACAGCGCCTCACCCAAAAAGAAGAGAGCCTGGATCGCAAGATTGAGGCCCTGGAACGTCGCACAGACGCCCTCTCCGACCAGGAGAAGGCACTGGAAACCACCCGACAAGAGCTCCAGGACCTTTCCCAGAGACAACTAGCGGAGATCGAGAGAGTCTCCGGCCTCACCAGCCAGGAGGCCCGCGAAATCCTCCTCGGCGAAGTCGAGAAGGAGGTCCGGACCGAGGCCAACCGCCGGCTGCACCTGGTAGAGGCGGAGGTCAAAGAAGAGGGCGCCGAACGCGCCCGCAAGGTTCTCATAGCCGCCATCCAGCGGCTCAGCACAGACGTCGTCTCGGAGTCCACGGTCAGCGTCGTCCCCATACCCAGCGACGACATGAAGGGCCGCATCATCGGCCGCGAGGGACGCAACATCCGCGCCCTCGAAGCCGCGACCGGCGTGGACCTGATCATCGACGACACCCCCGACGCCGTCACTCTGTCCGCCTTCGACCCCGTGCGCCGTGAGATCGCTCGCGTGGCCCTCACGCGTCTCGTGATCGACGGACGCATCCACCCGACGCGCATCGAGGAGGTAGTGGAGAAGGCCCGCCAGGAGGTCGACGCCGACATCAAGCTTGCCGGCGAGCAGGCGGCCGTCGACGCCGGCTGTCCCGGCCTGCACCCGGAGTTGCTGAAGATGCTAGGGCGGTTGCGCTACCGCACAAGCTACGGTCAGAACCAGCTCAAGCACGCCATCGAGTGCGCACATGTGTGCGGCATGGTTGCGGAAGAGATCGGCGCCGACGTGCGCATCTGCCGTCGCGCCGGCCTCCTGCACGACATCGGCAAGGCGGTCGACCACGACGTCGAGGGCACGCACGCCCTCATCGGCGCCGACGTGCTGCGTCGCTTTGGCATGAGCCCGCCCGTCGTGCATGCCGTCGCTGCCCACCACGAGGAGGAGGAGCCGCACTCGGTGGAGGCCGTCATCGTCCAGGTTGCCGACTCCGTCAGCGGCGGACGACCGGGCGCGCGGCGCGAGACGCTGGAGCACTACATCAAGCGGATGCAGGCGCTGGAGGCGGTCGCGCACGAGTTCAAGGGCGTTGAGAAGGCGTTCGCCATCCAGGCCGGCCGCGAGATCCGTATCATCGTCAAGCCGGAGGAGATCGACGACCTGGAGTCGATGCGCCTGGCCCGCGACATCAGTCGCAAGATCGAAGAGACACTGGAGTATCCCGGTCAGGTCAAAGTCACCGTTGTGAGGGAACCCCGGGCTGTCGAATATGCCCGCTAGCAAGAGAGGGAGCGGAGTCAGCCGCACCTAGGCCGCTTCTCTTCGGATGAAGCCCCGCTCCCTATCTCTGTGTCCGTGAGGTGAGGCTTGCGAATCCTTTTCGTCGGCGATGCCGTTGGCCGCACCGGCCGCCAGGCAGTGGCGACGCTGCTCCCCGGGCTCCGGCGTGAGTTTCACGTCGACCTCGTCATCGCCAACGGCGAGAACGCCGCCGCCGGCCGCGGCATAACGCCCCCTGTGGCGGAGGAGATGTTCCGCTCCGGCGTCGACGTAATCACCACCGGAAACCACATCTGGGACCAGAAAGAGATAATCCCCTACCTCGATTCGCCGGCGCCCATCCTGCGGCCGCTCAACTTTCCGCCGGGCGTCCCCGGCCGCGGCATTCTCCAGGAAGGCGCGGTGACGGTCATCAACCTCCAGGGGCGCGTGTTCATGGCCAACATCGACTGCCCGTTCCGCGCCGCCGACCAGGCGCTCGCGGGGCTGTCGCCGGACTCCATCGTGATCGTAGACATGCACGCCGAGGCGACAAGCGAGAAGATGGCAATGGGCTGGTACCTCGATGGCCGCGTCAGCGCCGTGCTCGGAACGCACACCCACGTCGCGACAGCCGAGACTCGCGTCCTGCCGCGGGGCACGGCGTTCGTCTGTGACGTCGGCATGACGGGCGCCCGCGACTCCGTCATCGGCGACAACGTCGACGGCGTCCTCCAGCGCTTCCTGACGGCCATGCCGGTGCGTCTGCAACCGGCCAGCGGGCGGGCAATCCTCAACGCCGTCCTCGTCGACGTCGACGACGCGACGGGGCGGGCGCGACGCATCGAACGCGTGGACAGGGAGACCGGCGATGACCAGTAGGGCCGACTTCCACACTCACACTCTCGCCTCTGACGGCCTGCTCGCCCCCGGCGACCTGGTCCGGCTCGCCGTCTCGCGCGGCCTCCGGATCCTCGCCGTGACGGACCACGATTCGACGGAGGGCATAGCCGAGGCGCTCTCCATCGCCGCTCACTACCCGGAGTTCACGCTCGTGCCCGGCATTGAGATGAGCACCGATATCCCGGGCGACGAGATCCACGTCCTCGGCTACTTCCTCGACTATCAGGACCCCGATTTCCAGTCCACGCTGACCGGCCTCCGCAACGCCCGACGCGACCGCGGCCGCATGATGGTTGAGAAGCTGCACGCTATGGGCATGGAAATACCGTGGGAGCGAGTCGAAAAGCTGGCCAGCGATGGGTCCCTGGGCCGGCCGCACGTGGCGCAGGCGCTGATCGAGCTGGGGTACGTCTCGACCTTCCAGGAGGCATTCGACCGCTACATCGGCAGGAACGGCCCGGCCTACGTCGAGCGCGCCAAGCTGACGCCGGTGGAGGCAATCGAATTGCTGGTAAAGGCCCGTGCGCTGCCCGTCCTGGCCCATCCGGCAAGCCAGTCGAACCTGGAGGAGCTGCTCGTGCAGCTAAAGGCGGCGGGAATGCTCGGCATCGAGGTCTACTACCAGGACTACGACCACAACACCTGCGCCCGCCTGGCAGCCGCAGCCGAGCGGCACGGACTCCTCAAGATCGGCGGCAGCGACTTCCACGGCTTCGGCAGCGAGCGCGAGCGCCTCCCCGGCGACATCCCTCTCGCCGATGAAGCGATCGATGCGTTCATGGCCGCGGGGCTGCGAATGACATCCGGGCGGCGCACCTGACCGCTGCTCCTTCGGTAAGAGCCGTAGGGGCGCGTGGCCATGCGTCCCACCAAACGCCTCATGACCGTGTTGCCCGATTACGGGGGCGTGAAATAGACGTTGACTGCGACCCAGTCCAGGTAGAAGTCGCGGCCGTCGCACTCGGCGCCGCCGGTGCACGTGCACGTGAGGCGGACGCGCATGTTTGCGTTGCCCAGCTCGGCGACTGTCCAGATGCGCCCCCAGGTGTCACCGGCGCCTCCGACGATGCCCGTGTGCTCGGCAGCGCTCTCAACGGTGTCTGTCTTGGCCGACGTCCAGTTCGTCCCGCCGTCCCATGACAGCTCGACGCTCATGCTGTTGTCTGCGGCCACGGCGTCCAGCCACCAGTCCAGGCGTATGCGTATCCCCTCGATCGTCGAGCCGGAGGGCGGTGCGAGGCCGTAGTTGTAGAAGAGGTGCCGATCGCGGGGACCGTCGATGTTGGAGGCGTAGAGGGGACCGTCGCCGGAGGCATTGATGGGGTTCAGCTCGAATCCATCGTTGTCGCCACCGGAAGTCGCGGCCTGGGCAGATGGGTTCTGATAACCAGTGTTGGCAAAGGAAGGGGCGGACGAGAACGCGTTTGCGGCGTTGTCGTCCTGACCGGAGTAGGTGCCGAAGCCGGTGGCCACGCCAACAGCCGCCAGGCTCGCCGCTACCAGCGTTAGAGCGATGGCCACCGGTATTCGCATTCTGATGAGCCTCCCCGTCTAGTTCATCCTTTCGCCAGGAGGGTGCCAGCGAGAATGACCTTCGCCCTGCCTAGCACTGCGGCTCCTCGCTGACATATGGTCCCGGGACGATGTCTTTCCACGTCTGCCAGAGGACGAGCCCCACCAGGAGTGTCGACGGGATGATGAGAAGAAGGGCTCGACCGGCGCCGCTGCGGGCAAAATGCACCAGGTAGCCGAGCCAGGGGATGCTAAAGACCACCTTGTCGCCCGGACCGTGAAGGCCAACGGGCTCGGCGTCGGGTTCCTTGTTGGCGTCGCCCTGGGTGACGAACTTCCGCGCCCCGTCTCTCGCGTCGATCGCGACAACGCGGTGCAGCACGGGAAGAGAATGCGACGATTTCTTAAGCGCGACTATGTCGCCGACATCGAGCGACTCTGCGTCGATCTGGCGGGTAATGCCGATGCTGCCGTTGGGCAGCGACGCGCCCATGCTGCCGCCGTAGATGACGTAGGCGCGGAAGCCGAAGAGGGCCAGGATGGTTGGAACAATCAGGAGGACGATTATCGCCAGCGCCGCCCCCAGGTACGTCCATCCGGCAAAGCGCGCGGCCCTCCTGAGGGGCCCGGCCTTCAGAAGCAGGTCAGGGACCCAGCCCGGCATCCTTACCCTCCAGTCCCTCTGCCCGGACGGCCGTTACGGGTTGTTCGCCGTCTGCTCCGCGGCGAATGTGAACGTAGCCGTCGTGTCGGCGTCCTCAGGTCCCGTCGCGGTCGACGGGAAGTCCACCCTAAAGCACAGGTCCTCGCTGCCGCTCGCCGCCAGCGTCCGGTCACCTGTGTCCTCTCCCTGCGCCGGGTCGCCGATAGCGCCGCTGGCGAGCGTGCCCGTGTAGAGCTGCGTCCCATCGAACGTGGCGCAGTTGGTACCCAGCATTCTGATAGTAAGCGTCAGGGCGTCTCTCAGGTTCAGAGCGTCGGCATTGGTGGCGACCGTCGTCACGGCGTAGCGAAGCTCCAGGGTTCCGCCGTTGGAGACCGTGACCTGGTCGGTCACAGAGTCGCCGGGCGCCATGTTTAGCATAGTGACGAAGGCGCTGGCGGGGCTCGTGCTGATGTCGACGCTGCCGCTGCTAAACGCGTTGCTGCCGTTGTCGACGCTCTCCGTGAACAGCGATAACCCTCCCAGACTAACGCAGGCCGCGAGTGCGCTGATTGCTATGAGACTTACCAGTATTCGTCTAATCATTGTCGTTCTCGCCCTCTCTGGAGGGCTTGGCGGCTCCGGCCTCCCCTTACGCCCGAGCCGGAAGCCATCCGCCGTTTCGATGGCCTATTCCCCTGGCCACCGGCGGGCCCCCGACGTTCCCTGCCGATATAAGCGCTCCGTCTACCTGTACGTCGATAAGCGTACGCCACCAGGCATACGCGTCCTTGCTGGATTATCGGCGGCCGGTCGGGAATAATAAGGGGGGCAGCCTGTGTATCGCGCTCAGCGGGACAATCGGGGGATAATTGGG
>JALHUB010000218.1 GCA_022865685.1 Dehalococcoidia bacterium
CCGCGCTCGCGGCCTTGATCTCCTCGAGCGTCAGGTCCACGATCTCGCCCGTGCCGTCGGTGCACCGATCGAGTGACTTATCGTGCGATACGACGATCACTCCGTCCTTCGTGATGCGGACATCGTTCTCGATCAGATCGAAGCCCATCTCTTCGAGGAGGCCGATCTCCCACAGCGCGGCGTCGACCATTCGCTCCGGCATAGCGGGCGGCTCCTCGCCCTCGCCCAGCGACGGTAGCGGCGGCAGACTACCCGCGTTCACGCCGACCCGTATCGGCGTCCCGCGCGTCTTCGCCTCCCGCACGACCTCGCGCACCTTCTCGGGGTCGCGGATGTTGCCGGGATTGAGCCGCAGGCCGTGGACGCCGGCGCGCAGGGCCGCGAGAGCGAGCCGGTGGTCGAAGTGGATGTCGGCGACGACGGGCAGCGGGCTATGGGCGAGGAGATCGGGCAGCGCCTCGGCGTCGCGACGGTCCGGCACGGCGACGCGCACGATCTCGCAGCCGAGTTCCGCCAGGGCGTGTATCTGGCGCAGAGTGGCGGGAACGTCGGCGGTCTTGGTGTTGGCCATCGACTGGACAACGATAGGCGCATCGCCGCCGACCGTTACGCCGCCGATCTGGAGGGGGTTCGATTGCCTGCGCTGGGTCATCGGAAGATGTTTTCGCCGCGGATGAGCCGAGCTATGTCAAAGTAGCTGATCACCACCACGAAGGTCATGAGCACAACCAGCCCCGCAAAGTGCACCAGCGCCTCCTTCTGCGGGGCGATACGCCGGCCGCGTCGCAGGACCTCCACGAGCACGAAGACGATGCGCCCACCGTCGAGGAAGGGCAGCGGCAAGATGTTGATCACGGCAAGGTTGATGCTGATGAGAGCCGCGAAATCGACGAGCGACTTCCAGCCGGCCTCCTTGACCACCTCGCCCGTCATCTGCGCCATCCCGACCGGTCCTGCGACCTGCGGACTGGTGGCGCCCTTGACCCAGGAGATGACCTCGTTGCGGGCGAGCTTCAGCGAGTCGAAGGTCTCGCGCGTGCCCAGTCGCAGCGCTGTCCAGGGTGCGTAGGACTGCGTCTCCGTGAACGGGTACTGGGCGCCGATAACGATGCCGGTGGGCCCTTGCCCTGAAGGCGGCACCCAACGGGCCTTCACGTTGAAGTTGAGGAATTCGCTGCCCCGCTTGACGGTCATGGCCATCGTCTCGCCCAGGTTGAGGCGGATGTTGTAGCTGGCGTCCGCGATGTTTTCGATATCGCGGCCGTTGATATTGTAGATCACGTCGCCGGTTTGCAGGCCGGCAGCCGCGGCGGGCGTATCCGGCAGCACCTGGTTGATGACGGCCCGGCCTACGGAGACTTGTTGCGGGATCATGAAGCTGGCGCTGAACAGAAGAACGGCGAAAACGAGGTTGCTCAGGGCGCCGGCGGAAAGCACGAAGAGACGCAACGGCCTCGGCCTGGAGGCGAGCGATCCCGGCTCCGTTGGGTCCTCTTCCCCGTGCAGGCGCACGAAGCCGCCGAGCGGCAGGGCGTTCAGCGAGTATTCCGTGCCGCGGAACTTGAAGGCGCCGACACGCGGCGGGAATCCGACGCCGAACTCCAGCACCCGCACGCCCGATAGCTTCGCCGCCACGAAGTGCCCCGTCTCGTGGACGAGCACGAGCAGCACAAGTATGACGACGAACGGCAGGACGGAGTTAAGAAGGACGCTCACGGTGTTGCTCCTACGAGATTCTCGGCGTGTGCGCGCGCCCAGGCATCGGCCGCCAGGATGTCATCCAGAGCGGGGTCGGCCACGCCGTCGTGCGCGTTCAGCGTATCATCGATGATTTCCGGTATCCGCGTGAAGGTGATGCGCCCGGTGAGGAAAGCCGCCACGGCGACCTCGTCGGCGGCGGACAGGACGGCCGGATAGGTGCCGTCGCGGTGACCGGCTTCGAGGGCCAGCGCCAGGCAGGGGTACCGGTCGAGCTTTAGCTCGGCGAAGTGGAGCGGACTTACCGTCTTCAGGTCGAGGTAGGGCACCGACGGCAGGGCGACGCGGTCGGGATAGCACAGGGCGACCTGGATGGGCACGCGCATGTCCGGCGTTCCTAGCTGCGCCTTCAGCGAGCCGTCGGTGAACTCCACGAGCGAATGGACGATGCTCTCCCGGTGCAACACGATCTCGATCCTGTCCAGCGGCACGTTGAACAGCCAGCGCGCCGCGATTGCCTCCAGCCCCTTGTTCAGCAGAGTCGCGGAATCGACCGTTATCTTCCGCCCCATCTGCCATGTCGGGTGCGAGAGCGCCTGCTCCGGCGTCACGCGGCGGAGCTCTTCCATGCTCTTGTCCCGCAGCGCTCCCCCCGACGCCGTGAGAATGAGACGCCTGATGCTGGCGTTCTTCTCGCCGCGCAGGCACTGCCAGATGGCGCTGTGCTCGCTGTCTATCGGCCGTATCTCGCCGTGGCCACGGCGGGCCGCCTCAGCGACCAGCTTGCCGGCCATGACGAGAACTTCTTTGTTCGCGAGGGCGACGGTCTTGCCCGCCTCCAGCGCCGCCAGAGTGGACGTGAGGCCGGCCTTGCCCACAGTCGCGACGACGATAATGTCGACGTCCGGCCGGGTGGCCATCGTCTCCATCGGGACGCAATCGACGCCCTCGAAACCTATAACGTCGCGGGTGGCCGATCCATTTCCGTCGTAGCAGACAAAGCGCGGCTGGAACTCCCGCGCCTGCTCCTGGAGGAGGGTGACGTTGCGCCCCGCCGACAGCCCGACGACACGAAAACGCTGCCGCAGTCCGCGCACGACGTCCAGTGTCTGACGCCCGATGGACCCGGTGGAACCGAAGACAGCGAGGCCTTTTACAGAATCACCCACTTCAAGTAGTAGTATACCACCACGATTGCGAGGAGCACGCTGTCGAAGCGGTCCATGAGGCCGCCGTGGCCGGGGATGAGTCGGCTGGCGTCCTTCACCTGCATACCGCGCTTCAGCTTCGACTCGATGAGGTCGCCGGCCTGGGCAGCGACGGGCAGGAGGACGGCGAGAGGGATAACCAGCGCCGGTTCGACGCGGAGCCCCAGGAAGTGGTTGAACAGCAGCACGGCCGCGCCGCCGCACACCATGCCCCCGATAGCGCCTTCAACGGTCTTCCCCGGACTGATCGCCGGCGCCAGGCGCGTGCGTCCCGTCGCCCTGCCGACGAAGTAGGCGCCCGTATCCGTAGCGAAGGTGGAGAAAACAGCCAGGAAGACCCAGTCGCGCCCGCCGCCGACGTCCCTGAGGAGGACGAGGTGGCAGCCTAGCCAGCCGAGATAGAGCACGGCGCCGACAGCCCACAGCCACTCGCCGACGGCGTCCTCGATCGGATAGGCAGCGATGGCCCAGAGCAGAGGCAGCAGGACCGTGCCGGTCACGACCCAGATCAGCCATTCGCCGCGGGCGTGGGCAGCGACGGCGAGGCCGGCGGAGAGGGCCGCGCCCATGAAGGCCAGCACGTTGAGTCGCGAGCCGCGCGCCACCTGGAACTCGAGCGTGGTGACGGCCAGGAGCGCCGCTACGACGCCGGTATACCAGCGCGCTCCCGCCCAGATCAGGAGGACGATGATCGGGATGGCGACGGCGGCGCTCGCGAGCCTCAGCTCCAGCGCTCCTTGCCGCGTCCCGCTGCGTCGTTGTCGTTGCAAGTGCCTCTCCCGCTCAGTCAAGGCCCAGCCCGCCAAAGCGACGCTCGCGGCCGGCGTAGGCCCGCAGCGCCTCTTCCATGTTCTCCGACCCGAAGTCGGGCCAGTAGGTGGGGGTGGAGTAATACTCCGCATAGGCCGCCTGCCAGATGAGGAAGTTGGACAGCCTCATCTCGCCGGCCGTGCGGATGACGAGATCGGGATCGGGCATGCCCGCCGTGTAGAGATATGACGAGATCGTCTCTTCGTCAACCTTGTCCGGCGAAAGGCCGTCGGCGATGATGCGCCGCACGGCGTCGACGAGCTCTGCGCGGCCGCCGTAGTCGAAGGCGACGGCGACGGTCATCTCCGTGTTCCCCTTCGTCAGGTCGATGGCGTCGAGCACCTGCCTGCGCAGTGAGGGGGCCACGTTGTCCAGGCGACCGAGGTGGACCAGCCGGACGCCGCGCTCATGCAACTCCTTGATCTCGCGCTTGATGACACGGGCCACGAGCTGCATGAGGGCGCGAACTTCGGGTCGCGGGCGCACCCAGTTCTCGGTCGAGAAGGCGTACAGCGTCAGATAGGGCACGCCGCGTTCGCCGAGGTAGTTGATGATGCGCCGGATGTTCTCCGTGCCGGCGCGGTGTCCCGCCTGGCGCGACAGCCCGCGCTCCTTCGCCCAGCGGCCATTGCCGTCCATGATAATAGCGACGTGGACAGGTAGGCGCCGGTCATTTGAAGTCGTATCCACGCATCCACCCGCGTAGGTCGGGCGTCTCGCCCGACCGTCGTTCTGTCAGGGAGGCGAGCAGGATGCCCGCCCTACGCGAAGAAAAGTGACGAGCAGCGGCGACGAATCAAGACGGGAATCCATCCAGTTCGCCTAGACCTCTAGCAGCTCCGCTTCCTTCTCCCTGCCGAGCTTGTCAATCTCTTCGATGAAGCGGTCCGTCAGCTTCTGAAGCTGGTCGGCGGCGCGCCTCTCGTCATCGTCGGAGATCTCTTTTCCCTTGTCCAGGGCGCGCAGCTCATCGACGGAGTGACGGCGTACGTTGCGGACAGCAACGCGGCCCTCCTCCACCTTGTTGTGGACCACCTTCGCCAACTCCTTGCGGCGCTGCTCCGTGAGTTGCGGGATGGCGAGACGGATGATGTGACCGTCGTTCGCAGGGTTGAGGCCGAGGTCCGACTTCAGGATCGCCTTCTCGATTGCGCCGATGACCTGCCGGTCCCAGGGCTGGATGGTGATCAGTCGCGCCTCGGGCACGCTTATGGTCGCGAGCTGGTTGAGGGGGAGCGTGCTGTCGTAGATGTCCACCTTCAGCGCTTCCACGAGGCCCGGGCGGGCGCGGCCGGTGCGAATGCCGTCGAGCTCCCGCTGGAGGACGGCGACGGCGCTCTTCATGCGTTTCTCGGCGTTGGCTATCGTCTCATCGATCATGTCTGCGGTTCCTCTCCAACATAATCGGCGTGTGACCGGCGCTAGGCAAGCGGCGTCGGCCCCTCGACGGCGTACGCCGTCTGAGTCTCGGCTATCAGCGTTCCTATCTTGTCGCCGCGGACAGCGCGGACGATGCCGTCCGGGCACATCAGGTCGAAGACGACGATCGGCAGGTTGTAGCCCATGCAGAGGGTGACGGCCGCGCTGTCCATCACCTCCAGCCGGCGTGCGAGCGCGTCCATGTAGTTCAGCGTGTCGAAGCGGCGCAGGCCGGGGGTCTTGCGGGGGTTGCCGTCGTACACGCCGTCCACCCTGTTCTTCGCCATGAGGAGGACGCCGGCGCCGATCTCG
>JALHUB010000022.1 GCA_022865685.1 Dehalococcoidia bacterium
GGCCGGCCCAGCACGTACGCCCCCATCCTGTCGACGATTCAGGACCGCGGCTACGTCGAAAAGGAGGGCCGCGCGCTCAAGCCGAAGGACCTGGGCGTCGTCGTCAACGACCTTCTGACAAGCTACTTCCCCGAGATTATGGGGATCGGCTTTACGGCGGAGATGGAAGGCGAGCTGGACGAGATCGCCGAGGGCCAGCGCCAGTGGCAGCCGGTCGTACACGACTTCTACGAGCCGCTGAAGGCAGCGCTGTCCGTCGCCGAAAGCGCGCCGCGTGTCGAGGAACAGACCACCGAGGTCTGCGACAAGTGCGGCCGCCCCATGGTCATCCGCTGGGGCCGCTTCGGGCGGTTCCTCGCCTGCAGCGGCTTCCCGGAGTGCAAGAATAGCCGGCCGCTGGCGAGCGAAGAGGAGACGCCGCAGGTCACGGACGAAATCTGCCCTGTCTGCGGCAAGGCCATGGTGCTACGTCGCGGACGTTTCGGCCCCTTCCTCGCCTGCTCCGACTACCCGACCTGTCGCGGCACGAGACGTCTGCTGGCGAAGGTCGGCGTGGCCTGCCCGGAGTGCGGCGGCGATATCGTCGCCAAGCGGTCGAAGCGCGGCCGCACGTTCTACGGCTGCTCCAACTACCCGCGCTGCCGCTTCACGAACTGGTCGCGGCCGCTGACCCAGCCGTGCCCCCAGTGCGGCGGCGTCATCGTCGCGCAGGCGGGCCGCAAGGCGAAGTGCATCAAGTGCGGCTGGCGCGGCGCCGCTCCGGCCCGCACGCCCGCCGAGGTCGCGACGACATGAGCAACGCAGTCGCCGGAGAAGCCGCAGTTGAGTCGGCGTCTGAAGCGCTCCTCGCGCGCTACCTGGCGAGGCTCGCCGCCGAGCGGAATCGCTCCGCCTACACGCTGCGCAACTACGCCGCCGACCTGCGCCCCTACTTCGCCTTCCTGGAAGAGAACGGCCACATCGAACTGGCGGCGGCTGACCGCCACGTCGTGCGCTCCTATCTCGCGAGCCTGATAGACGCGAAGGTAGCGCCCGGCAGCATCGCCCGCAAGCTGAGCACGTTGCGGTCGTTCTATCGCTATCTGACGCAGACGGGCAGGGTTGACGCGAACCCCTGCGAAGGCATGCGCGGCCCGAAGCGGGAGCGACGCCTGCCCTCGTTCCTGAGCGAAGAGGAGGTATCGGCGCTCGTTATGTCGCCCGAGCAGGACAGGCCGCAGGGGCTGCGCAACCGGGCACTGCTGGAGTTGCTGTACGCGGCCGGCGTGCGCGTCGGCGAGGTGTTCAACCTGAACGTCGCCGACCTGGAGCTTTCGCCGGACGGCGGCCTGCTGCGAGTGCGCGGCAAGGGCAACAAGCAGCGGGTCGTACTCGTTGGAGCGCCGGCGGCGCGCGCGCTCAGGCGTTACCTGCGACAGGGCCGGCCCCGGCTGGCCAAAGGCCCGCAGGAGGCGCTCTTCCTCAATCGCGACGGCGAGCGGCTGTCGATGCGCGCCGTCCAGACGATCGTCCGCAAGGCCGCTCTCGCGTCCGGCCTCGACAAGCGGGCGCATCCGCACCTGCTGCGCCACACCTTCGCGACGCACATGCTCGACGGCGGCGCCGACCTGCGGGTCGTGCAGGAGCTGATGGGCCACGCCAGCGCCAACACCACCCAGATCTACCTCCACGTGACGGAGGCCCGTCAGCGCCAGGTCTACGAAGGGGCGTGGGACGCCATGGCCGAAAGCTACAACCGCATACTCGAAGAGCGGGCGAGCGTGCGGCAGCGCGACAACCAACAGGAGGGAACCGATGCGGATACTGCTGATTAACGGCCCCAACCTCAATACCCTGGGCACGCGTGAGCCCGACGTCTACGGGAATACAACGCTCTCCGAGATCGAAGCGCGCGTGAGAGAGAAGGCCAGCGCCCTCAACGTCGAGGTGCGCACCTTCCAGTCGAACAGCGAAGGGGCACTTATCGATTTCATCCAGGCGGAGGCGCCGGACGCCGCGGGCATCATCATCAATCCGGGCGCGCTCACCCACTACAGCTTCGCCCTTCGCGATGCTCTTGCCGCGAGCGGCCTGCCCGCCATTGAGGTGCACATTTCGAACATCTACGGCCGCGAGCACTTCCGGCGTCGCTCGGTCACAGCCGCCTGCTGCTGGGGGATCGTCGCCGGACTGGGCTGGCGCGGCTACGTCGCTGCGCTGGAGTCGCTGGCCGGCATGATAGCTGAGCGCGCTGGATAAGATGTCGACGCCGACCGCCGGCCGCGTCGCCAAGCTGCGGGAGCGCCTACAGGAGCAGGGTCTCGATGCCCTCATCGTCTCGCAGCCGTCGAACCGACGCTATCTCTCGGGCTTCACGGGCTCGGCGGGCTACCTGCTCGTCAGTGACCGCGAGACTCGCATCGCTACCGACTTCCGCTACTTCGAGCAGGCGGCCGCGCAGGCGCCTGACTTTCGACTCCAGCCGGTCGCGGGGCCCGCTTTCGAGACGTGGCTGCCCGAACTGCTGAGCGGCCTCGGCGGCAAGAAGGTCGGCTTCGAAGCGGCGCATCTGCCCTATGCCACGTTCGAGCAGATGGCGGCCGTCATTCGCGCACTCCCCGAAGGCGAGCGACCGCGCCTCGTGCCGGCCATCGACGTCGTCGAAGGGCTGCGAGCGATCAAGGAGCCGGCAGAGATCGATGTCATACAGGCGGCGGTCGACCTCGGCGACGCGGCGTTCGCGCACTTCATGGAGCGCGTCGAGCCGGGCTGGACGGAGAAGCAGGCGGCCTGGGAGATCGAGAGGTACATGCGCGAGCAGGGCGGCGAAGCCGTCGCCTTCGAGACGATCGTCGCCGCCGGCGCCTGGAGCGCGATGCCGCACGCCTACCCGCGCGATGAGCCGCTGGGTGAGGGCCGGCCCATTGTCATCGACATGGGCGTGCGCCTCGACGGCTACTGCTCCGACCTGACGCGCACCATAGTCATCGGCGAGCCGGACGGCGAATTTCGACGGATCTATGATATTGTGTTGGGTGCGCAGCTCACGGCCATCGAGCTCATCGCTGCGAGCATGACCGGGGAGCAGGCGCATCTCTTGGCGGGGCGCTTCATCGCCGAGGCGGGCTACGGCGAGAGCTTCGGGCACGGCCTGGGGCACGGCGTCGGCCTCGAAGTGCACGAGAAGCCGCGCCTGGGCCACGGCTCCGGGGACGTGCTCGCCGACGGCATGGTGACGAGCGTCGAGCCGGGGATCTACATATCGGGATGGGGCGGCGTCCGCATCGAAGACCTGGCGATAATGGAGAACGGCCGTCTGCGCGTCCTCTCGCGGGCGCCCAAAATCGACCAAGCAAAGGCATGACTGATGATTGAGACCGGCGATCTGAAAAAGGGCGTGACAATCGAGCTGGACGGCGTGCTGTACCAGGTGCTCGACTACCAGCACATCAAGATGGGACGCGGCTCGGCGCAGGTGCGACTCAAGCTGCGCGACGTACGCGGCGGCCATATTATCGAGCGCACCTTCCAGGCCGGTGAGCGCTTCACACGCGCCCGCGTCGACCGCCAGCAGGCGCAGTACCTCTACGCCGACGGCGACATCCACTACTTCATGAACACGCAGACCTATGACCAGCTCGCGATCAACAGCGAACGCCTCGGCGACGCCCTTAATTACCTGCGCGAGAACGGCACCTGCGACATTCTCACCTACGGCGACGAAGCGATCGGCGTCGAACTGCCCGCCGCCGTCGAGCTGAAGGTCGAGCAGACGGACCCCTGGGTTCGCGGCGATACGGCCCAGGGCGGCACGAAGCCCGCGCGCCTGGAGACGGGCCTCGCCGTGCAGGTGCCGCTGTTCATCAACACCGGCGATACGCTGAAGATCGACACCCGCAGCGGCCAGTACCTGGAGCGCGCGTAGCGGGGTTTCCCGCGAACAAGTAATGTAGGGGCGCAAGACCGTGCGCCCCTACGAGAACCCACCCGCGTAGGTCGGGCGTCCCGCCCGACCCCAATAGCGGGGATCGCGGCGGGTACGGAGCCCCGCCGCTACAGAGACGGCAGACATAGCAGCCAGTTCTACGTCGTAGCTCGACATGGAAGTCTACTCAGTAAGCCGCATCACTACCTATCTCCGCGAGCTGCTGGAGACGGACCCGCATCTGGCCGACATCTGGGTCAGCGGCGAAGTCTCCAACCTGACTCGCTCGACAGCGGGCCATCTCTACTTCACCCTCAAGGACGCCGATTCCCAGCTCCGCTGCGTCTTCTTCCGCGGCGCCACGCTCCAGCGCGACCTGGCATCGATAGTCGAGAGCCGTGCGCAAGTGGTGGCGCACGGGCGCATCTCTCTCTACGAAGTCCGTGGCGATTTGCAGTTTTATGTCGACTTCGTCCAGCCGGAGGGCGTCGGCGAACTGGCGATGGAGTTCGAACGGCTGAAGGCGCGATTGGAGCAGGATGGCCTGTTCGAGCAGACGCGCAAGCGGCGGGTGCCGCCCTTCCCGGAGCGCATCGGCGTCGTCACCTCGCCGACGGGCGCCGTCTTCCACGACATCTGTGCGATCCTGGCGCGACGCTGGCCGCTGGCAGAGATCGTCCTCGCGCCGAGCGCCGTGCAGGGCACAGAAGCCGTGCGCGGCATCGTCGCCGGCATCGCGGCCCTCAACGACGAGCCGGACATGGACGTGATCATCGTCGCGCGCGGCGGCGGGTCGATGGAGGAGCTGTGGGCGTTCAACGAGGAGGCGGTGGCGCGGGCCATCTATGCCAGTCATGCGCCCGTCGTTTCCGCCGTCGGCCACGAGACCGACTACACGATAGCGGACTACGTCGCGGACGTGCGCGCGCCGACGCCCTCGACGGCGGCGGAGCTCGTGGCGCCCGACCGCCGGACCGTCGCGACCACCATAGTCGCCCGTAGGGCTGCGCTGTCGACCGCCGTTCGCCTCTGCCTCGACGAAGGCGTCGCTTGCCTGCGCGGCGCCCTCGGCCGCATGGAGCACTGCGCGCCGCCCATTGACCGCGACCGCCAGAGAGTAGACGA
Source organism: Dehalococcoidia bacterium (assembly GCA_022865685.1). Lineage (GTDB taxonomy): Bacteria > Chloroflexota > Dehalococcoidia > DSTF01 > JALHUB01 > JALHUB01. The sequence continues at coordinate 5,030 of JALHUB010000022.1, forward strand.
TGTGCTGCGACTGGCGGGGACGATGATCGACGCCGCGTTTGCGCGAAGTCGCGAGCACGTCGGCGGCTTTCTGCTACAACTGCGCTCGCTGCACCCGCAGGCGACGCTGGCGCGTGGGTACGCGCTGGTCGAGAAGGACGGCTCGGCTGTTCGAAGCGTGCGCGAAGTGAAGTCGGGCGATGCGCTGGACGTGCGCGTCAGCGACGGCGCTTTCCCCGCGCGCGTCGAGCCTAAGTCGAGCGCGAGACGGCGGGGGTCGCGACCGTCGCAGGAAACGCAGCCGCCGCTGTTCACGTCCGACGGCGCTTGAGGGCGGGAATGGCAACGAAGAAGAACAAGGAAACATTCGAAGAGCTGTTCCGCCGCCTCGAAGAGACGGTGACGAAGCTGGAAGAGGGCGGCCTGCCCCTGGAGCGCTCCCTCGCGCTCTACGAAGAGGGCATGACGCTGGCGCGGCGCTGTCAGGAGATGCTCGACGCCGCAGAGGTCAGGATCCGCCAGCTTCGCGAAACGCTGGCCGCGCCCGCGGAGCTCGAGGAGGTCGACGAGGAGATCCCCTGGGACGATGCTGAGAGCTGACCTCCACCTCCACACCAACGCTTCGCCCGACAGCATGATCACCCCCGAGGCCCTGGTGAAGTGCTGCCTCAAAAAGGGCATCAATTGCATCGCCGTCACCGACCACAACACGAGGGACGGCGTGGCCGCGGTGCAGCGCATCGCTCCGTTCAAGGTCATCGCCGCCGAAGAGATGAAGACGAGCGAAGGCGAAATCATCGGCCTCTTTCTGCGTGAAGCGATTCCGCCACGGCTGTCGCCGGAGGAGACTGTCGCGCGAATAAAAGCGCAGGGCGGCCTCGTCTGCATCCCGCATCCCTTCGACCGGCTGCGACGCGAGCCCCTGCGCGAGGCGGCGCTCATGCGCGTCCTGCCGCAAATCGACGTCATCGAGGCGCTTAACGCACGCGTCACCGGCGCCGGTCACAATCGACGCGCCGCCGCCTTCGCCGGCGAGCACGGCCTGGCGTGCAGCGCCGGCAGCGACGCGCATTCGCTCCTCGAAGTCGGTACCGCGTACGTCGAAATGCCCGAGTTCGAAACGCCGGAGCAGTTCCTGGCGTCGCTGCGAGAGGGCACGCTCTCAGGAGGGCGCAGCGTGCCGCTGGTGCACCTCATCAGCACCTGGGCAAAGGTGCGTCGCTACCTCCGGCTTTGACGCTGAGTCGCGCCGCCCGTGTGGCGCGTCCGATGCCGTCGAACCGCGTAGGTCGGGCGTCCCGCCCGACCGTCGTTGTATCGAGGCGGGCAAAGATGCCCGCCCTACGCGAGATGAAGCCGTCGCCACCGATTGTGGGGGCAAGGGACCGCTGCTATAATGGGCGAACGATGACCGACGAACCACCTTCCCGTCGAAACGGCGAACTGCTGGTCTGCAGCCGCTGCAGTCGTCCCTACGAGCCCGGCGACAGGTACTGCCGCAGGTGCGGCGCATCTTTGAACACGCTGCCCGTCGCCCGCGAGAGCTACACGCCGGTAATCTGGCGCTCGCCCGTGCCCGCGCTCGCGAGAGGCGTCGTCGCCATCGCCGTCGGAACGCTGGCGGAGATCGCCATCAGGCGCGTCATAAGGATGGCCTTCCGGCCGAGCTCGCTCCTGCCCGCGCTACGACGCGATTCGACGCCGATGGTGCAGCGACCGGCAGACGACGGCACGGAGCCGGACGCTGTCATCGAGAGCGAGGCGTTCACGGTCCGTCGCGTACGCGTGCGTCGCGGGCACCAGCCGGAGTAGGGCCGTCGACATGGCGGATGTCGTAATCGTCGTCGACATGCTGCGCGGCTTTCTTGAGGAAGGCCGCGCCCTCGACTGTGGACCGACCGCCCGCGCGATAGTCCCGAACGTCCGCCGTCTCCTCGAAGCAGAGCGGCTGCGAGGCTCCCACCTCATCTTCCTCGCCGACACGCACGACCCCGACGACAAGGAGTTCGCGGTGTTCCCGCCGCATTGCGTCCGTGGCACCGAGGAGACGGAGGTCACGCCGGAGCTGGCCGGCTTGGCGACGGAGATCATCCCCAAGCGGCGCTACAGCGGCTTCTTCGGCACGAACCTCGACGCCCGCCTGCGCGAGCTGGCCCCGGCGAAGATAACCGTTTGCGGCATCTGCACCGACATCTGCGTGATGCACACGGTCGCCGACGCCCGCAACCGCGACTACCCTGTGGAGGTGCCCGTCGACTGCGTCGCCACCTTCGACGAAGAGGCGCACCGTTGCGCCCTGCAGCACATGGAGCGAGTGCTGGGCGCGAAGCTCGTGCGAGCAGCGTCGGAATCAGGCTAAGAGACGACAAGCATAAGGAAGCGCTTTGGATAGACCCGAACCGCCAATCCTTCCCTCGGTCCTCAACGGCGATACCGCCGACATCTACTTCCTGCGCACGCACCAGGTGATGGAGCGCGCGGGCGTTAACCCGCCGGCTACGATGGAGCTCTTTCCGGCCCGCGACGGCATTCTCTGCGGCATGCGCGAGGTCATTGCGCTGCTCAAGCAGGTCCTCCCGCCCGACGCCGAGGCGTGGGGCCTCGAGGAGGGCGAACCGATGTCGCGCAAGGAGACCGTCCTTCGCATAGCGGCGCCGTACCAGTCGTACGGTATCTACGAGACGGCGCTTGCCGGCTATCTGGCGCAGGAGAGCGCCTGGGCAACCGCCGCCCGCGAGTGCGTCCACGCGGCCGAC
>JALHUB010000219.1 GCA_022865685.1 Dehalococcoidia bacterium
CGCACATCTACCGCCTCCCGGAAACGGACGGCAAGTCGCCCGCTTGTCGATAGGCGCTGCCGCCCAAGACCTCTCTTGTGATGGTGCGCCCGGCGGGATTCGAACCCACGGCCTCAGCCTCCGCAGGGCTGCGCTCTATCCAACTGAGCTACGAGCGCCCATTCCTATTGATTGACGACGGGAGCCCGGCCCGCCTCTGAAAACGTTCGTGATGGTGCCGAAGGTGGGATTTGAACCCACACGCCCTTGCGGACACTACGCCCTGAACGTAGCGCGTCTGCCATTCCGCCACTTCGGCGCGCCGCTGGATGGTGGGCGGTACAGGGCTCGAACCTGTGACCTCTTCCGTGTGAAGGAAGCGCTCGTACCAACTGAGCTAACCGCCCTCTCCAGTTCAGGATTCTATCGAATGGGGGGTGCCCTGTCAACCGGAGACGGCTTCCGGACGGGCCCGCAGACAGGCGTGAAAGAAGTTCTCAGTGGGTGCCGATTTCGTCGTCGCGGCAGGCGGTCTACGATGCGGGGCAGAGCTGGTTCGCCCATGTCCTAACGATGCGTCGTGTCGAAGCCAAGTCCTGCCTGGTACTCCCGCCAGCGCTCTTCGAGGCGGCTGTCCCGCAGTGTGTCGAGGAGGTAGTCCGCGAACTCGTGGCCTTTGACGCCGGTGGAGCGACCCGTGACGACCACCTTCTTCTCGAACGTGTCGCAGATCTCCAGCGCCATCTCCAGCTTCCTGCCGCGATCCTCGAAGCCGATGTGGTTCAGCAGCATGGCGCCGGCGCGGATGAGACCGCTGGGGTCGGCGTATTCCACGCGTCCTTCCTCCACCATTCGCGGCGCGCTGCCGTGAATCGCCTCGAACATAGCGTAGTGGCGGCCGATGTTCGCGCTGCCCGCGGTGCCGACGCCGCCCTGAAGCTCCGCCGCCTCGTCGGTCAGGATATCGCCGTAGAGGTTCGGCAGGACGACGACGCGGAAGTGGGCGCGCCGCTTCGGGTCGACCAGTTTGGCCGGAATTATGTCAATGTACCAGTCATCCCACTCGATGTCCGGGTAGCCGACGGCGATCCTCCTCGCCGTCTCCAAGAACTTGCCGTCGGTGGCCTTGATAACGTTCGCCTTGGTGACGACGGTGACCCGCTCCTTGCCGTGCTGGCGCGCGTACTCGAACGCCATCGCGATGATGCGTTCGCTCCCCTGGCTGGTAACAGCCGTGAAGTCGAAGGCCAGGTCGTCCGTGACGTGGACGCCCCGGCTGCCCATCACGTAGGCACCCTCAGTGTTCTCGCGGAAGAACGTCCAGTCGATACCCTGCGCTGGTATCCTGACCGGCCGGACGTTGGCGAAGAGGTCCAGGTACCGCCGCATGGCGACGTTGGCGCTTTCGATGTTCGGCCAGGGGTCGCCGGCGCGCGGCGTCGTGGTGGGAGCCTTGAGGATGACGTGGCACCGCTTCAGTTCTTCGAGCACGTCGTCGGGAATTGCCTTGAGCTGAGCGGCGCGGTTCTCGATCGTCAGACCGTCGATCACCCGGAAAACGATGCTGCCCCTCTTCACATCGGGTTCGAGGATGAACTCCAGGATACGCTGCGACTCGCGGGAGATGTATGGTCCGATGCCGTCGCCGCCGCAGACGCCGATGATCAGCGGCCTAATCGTCGAGTAGTCGACCCAGCCGTTGTCGGCCTTCATCTGCTCGACGCGTTTGAGCTGTTCTTCGACTAGAAGGCCGAAGTGCTCCTTCGCCCGTTCAATCGCTTGCTTGTCCATGTCTTTCCTATGCTAGCACGATACCGGGTTGAACCGGATGGGGATGCCACCAAGAGCATCTGAGGCTGGTGGCAGCGGAGGGATTCGAACCCCCGACCAAGGGCTGGCGCCTGTTCGCCTGCGGCGAAAGTCCCCTCCCGCCTCAGGCGGGTACGCTGCCGACTCACCTCTATGTCTGGTGGCAGCGGAGGGATTTGAACCCCCGACCAAGGGCTTATGAGTCCCCTGCTCTACCGCTGAGCTACGCTGCCGGTGACCCGATGATAGCAAAGGCGTCTTTGGGGTGTCAAACCTGAGGAGCAGTCTTCGGGCCCATCGCCGTGTTGCGATTATGTTAATCTTGAGCCGGCCGCGACTATGTCAGGACAGGCGCTTCTCGTACCAGGCGACATCCCAGTAGCGGTCGAACTTGCGCCCAACCTCGTGCATGACGCCGGCGAGCACGAACCCGAAACGCTCATGGAAGGCAATCGACGGCGGGTTCGGGAGGGCGATGGCGCCGATCGCCACGTGCAGGTCCTCGTCGTGCAGCGAGTCGAAGAGCGCAGCATAGAGCGCAGAACCGACGCCGCGCCCGACAGCCTCCGGCGCGCAGTACACGGTAGTTTCGATGGTCCCTTCGTACGCGCAGCGCGTGCGAAAGCGGAAGCTGCCCGCGTAGCCGAGCACGATGCCGTTCTCCTCGGCGACGAACAGCCGGTGCGGGCCCGCCACGGCAAACTGCGCGAACCACTCCCGCCGCTCCTCCAGCGTCACCGGGTCGAGATCGAAGGTGACGTGGCCATTGATGACGTAGTGGTTGTAGATCTCGGTGAGACGCGGTAGATCATCGACGGCCGCGGGACGTATTGTCACCGGCACCGTTCACCTCCGTGGTTCGTCCGGACGCATTGTACAATCTGTGGTGGCAGATTGGCGATGGTGCTTGAGAACTCAATCTAGAGGCGTCTACAATAGGTGTGCAGTGATCGCGATAAAGGAACCTCTAGCCGAACGCGTTGCAGCCCTGCCGAACAAGCCGGGCGTCTACATCTTCCGCAACGCCGAAGGGCGCGTCATCTACGTCGGCAAGGCGGCCGCCCTGCGGAATCGTGTACGCTCCTACTTCGGCTCGCCGCACAGCATGGAGCCGAAGGTCCATTCGCTGTCGCTGGCGATAGCCGACTTCGACTACATCGTCACGAACACGGCGCAGGAGGCGCTCCACCTGGAGGCAACGCTGGTCAAGCGCCACCAGCCGGTCTTCAACGTCCGCCTCAAGGACGACAAGCACTACCCATACCTCAAGATCGACGTCCAGAGCCCGTGGCCGCGCGTCGAGATCACGCGCCGCATCGAGAACGACGGGGCGCGGTACTTCGGCCCCTACGCCAGCGCCGGCTCAGTACGCCGGACGCTCGACGTCGTCAAGCGGCTCTTCCCCTGGCGGCCGTGCACCCAGGAGGTCACCGGCACGCGGGCGCGGCCCTGCCTGGACTTCTTCATCGGCCGCTGCATTGCCCCGTGCTCCGGCGCCTGCTCCAAGGAGGAGTACGACGAGGTGGTCCGCGAGGTCATCCTCTTCCTGGAAGGTCGCACGGAGAACGTCCTGCGAGCGTTGCGGACTCAGATGGCGGAGGCATCGCGGAACACACAGTACGAACGCGCCGCCATCCTCCGCGACCAGATACGCGCCATCGAAAACGTCTCTGAGGCGCAGGTGACGGCTTACGCCCGGCCGACCGACGAGGACGTATTCGGGCTGGCGCGCTCCGACGGCGAGGCGGAGGTGCAGGTGCTGTTCATCCGCGGCACGAAGATGATCGGCGGCGACCATTTCCCCCTCGACGGCGCGAAGGACGAGCCGGACGCGGAGGTCATGGACGGCTTCCTCAAGCAGTTCTACGAGTCGTCGACCTACGCCCCGCGCACGGTGCTACTACCGCTGGAGGTGCCGGAGAAAGCGGAGATCGAAGCCTGGCTGTCGGAGAAACGCGGCAACCGCGTGAGCCTGCTGACGCCGAAGCGGGGCACGAAACGACGGCTAGTCGCCATGGCGACGGAAAACGCGCGCGAGGCGCTCGAAGTGGCGCGACTGAAGTGGCTCACCGACACCGGCAAGACGCAGCGGGCGCTGGAAGAGCTTCAGGAGGAGTTGAACCTGCCGGCCCTGCCGCGTCGCATCGAATGCTACGACATCTCCGACATCATGGGCGCGCACCCGGTCGGCAGCATGGTGGTCTTCATCGACGGACGGCCGCGGCCCGCCGAATACCGTCGCTTCCGCATCAAGACCGTCGAGGGCGCCAACGACGTTGCGATGATGGCGGAGGTGTTGCGGCGTCGCTTCAAGCGGGCGGCGCAGGCCGTCGAGGAGAAGGCTGCCGGCGATAACGAAGGCTGGGGCGCCCTGCCCGACCTGCTCATCGTCGACGGCGGCAACGCGCAGCTCAACGTCGCCGTCGACGTCCTGCGCGAGGCGAGCGTGCCGCTCATTCCGGCGGCGGGTCTGGCCAAGCAGCAGGAGGAACTCTACGTCAAGGACCTCGCCGAGCCTATCGTGCTGCCGCGCACGTCGCAGGCGCTCTACCTGGTGCAGCGCATCCGCGACGAGGCGCACCGTTTCGCCGTCACCTATCACCGCAACGTCCGGCAGAAGGCGGGCACGCGGTCGGCGCTCGATTCGATTCCGGGCATCGGGCCGAAGCGGAAGCGGGCGTTGCTGCGAAAGTTCGGCTCCGTGCGGGAGATACGGGACGCAAGCGTCGATGACGTCGCCGCGACGGTCGGCTTCACGCGCTCGCTGGCGGAGAGGGTGAAGGAGTACCTCTAGCCTTCCGCCGTTGCGTCCTCTTCTTCCTCTTCCTCTTCCTCCAGGTCATCTTTCAGCGCAAACGGCGTTATGAACTCGATCAGTGTCTTCGCATTGGCGACGGCGTGGGCGCCGGCATCGTTGTTGAAATAGACGAAGACCTC
>JALHUB010000220.1 GCA_022865685.1 Dehalococcoidia bacterium
GCCGGATCAGTCGCGAAGACGATGACGACAAACTGGAGGTACTGGAAATCGGTGCCCTTCTGCCAGTTTTCGACGCGGTAGAAGCCGGACGCGTATTCGGGCAGTTCGGTCAGCGTGAGGTCCTGCACGACGCCGAAGACCCTGTTGAGGGCCGGTGCGCCCGGCGGCTTCAGCGCGAGGTGGACGCTGTGGTTGCCGCTGTGAGCGAACTCGCTGGTCACTTCGAAGGAGGGCGACCACGACGGGCTGTCCATCGTGTGCCAGGGGTCGTTGCCCTTCTCGAAGCCGGCGTTCTCCAGGAGGTTGGCGCTTCCGCCGCCGCAGCCCCCGAGCAGGGCGACCGGCAGAAGTACGAGCAATAAGCGTCTGACCACGGTCTTCATCCCTTCCACCTCTAGATTGCGCCCGCCTTGCGGAGCCGCGCCACTTCGTCGTCGCCGTAGCCGGCCTCCCGCAAGACCTCGTCCGTGTGCTCGCCGAGCGCGGGCGCCGGGCGACGGATGCTCGCCGGTGTCTCAGAGAACTGGAGCGGGTGGTTCACCATGCCTATCTTGCGGCCGTCCGGCGCTTCCCATTCGACGATCATGCCCCGCTCGCGCAGTTGCGGATCGCGGGCGACCTCTTCCAGGCTGAGCACGGGCGCCGAAGGTACGTCGCCGGCGGCGAGCATTTCGACCCATTCGTCGCGCGGCTTCGTCAGTAAGATCTCTTGAAGGATGCCCTCCAGCTCCTGGTTCCGCTGCAGCCGGTCGATGAACGATATCTCGGCCAGGTCCGACCGGCCGACGGTCCGCCAGAGGTTCCGCCAGAAGTGCGGCTCCAGGGCGACCGACAACGTCAGGTACTTGCCGTCGGCGGCCTTGTATACGCCATAGCCGGCGCCGCCGCTGAGGTCGAAGGCGCGGCTGCCGTTGATGACGGGTGTGAGCGCCGCGGTCATCCAGGAAACGAGGCCGTCCGCCATGGCGACGTCGACGTACTGGCCGCGGCCGCTGCGCTCCCGGGCGTAGAGCGCCGCCAGGATGCCGATGGCCGCGAACATGCCCGACGAGAGGTCGCCGATGGCGACGCCCGGGCGATCGGCGAAGCTGCCGCGGTCGATCAGGTTCGCCAGAAGGCCGGCGATGCCCTGGAAGCTGATGTCGTGGGCCGGCCGCAGGCGATAGGGTCCGCTCTGCCCGAAGCCGGAGAGCGAGCAGTAGACGAGGCGCGGGTTCGCCTCCTTGAGCGCGTCGTAGCCGAGTCCGAGGCGTTCCATGGTGCCCGGGCGAAACCCCTCCAGGAAGACGTCGGCCTTCGCGATAAGCCGCCGGCAGGCTTCGCGGCCCTCCTGCGCCTTGAGATCGACGGCGGTGCTGCGCTTGTTGCGGTTGAGCGCGGCGAAGAAGTCGGACATGCCGCCGGGACCGCGCGAGGGGTCGCCGGTGCCCGGCCGCTCGACGAGGACGACGTCCGCGCCCATGTCGGCGAGAAGGAGGGTGCAGTAGGGCCCGGGGTACTGCTCCGCCATCGATATGACGCGCAGGCCGTCTAGGGGCGATGCCATGTAGCGCCTTTCTTTCCAGGCTCAATAGAAGCGAGAAGAGCATATCATGCGATGGGAATGCGGGGAAAGGCGACGGAACGGTCGGGCGAGACGCCCGACCTACGCGGAACCGTCGTCGCGTCGCGTACGTGGTCGAATGTCGAGGCTACACGGCGCGGGAGGAGGACCAGCCGACGCCGCGATTCGGCGCCGAGTCGATGGCGTCCTTCTCGCGCTTCGCTTCCGCGAGCGACGCCTCCGCCGCATCGATCAGCTCGTCGCGTGTGATGCCGTCTTCCGGGTAAGAGACGATAGCAACGCTGGCCGTCACAGGCTCCGGCGGGCCGTCGCCGCCGAACACGGTCACCTGCCCTATCTGGGCGATGAGCTTACTCGTCATGGCGACGGCCGTCGCGCGATTGCTCTCGGGCAGGATCAGGGCGAACTCATCGTTGCCGTAGCGGACGGCGACCTCCGGCTCAGCCAGCGACGACGCCATCGTCATGCCCACCGAGCGCAGCAGCTTGTCGCCCATCGACGGGCCGTAGCCTTGGTTGAAGGCCGTGAAGCCGTCGATGTCGAGGAGCACGACGGACAGCGGGCGGTTGTACCGATTCGCCCTAACGATCTCCTGTGCCAGCGTGTCTTTGAAATAGCGCTTGTTGCGCAGCCACGTGACCTCGTCGACCTCGCTGAAGCGGCCGCTCTCCTCCTGATCGAGGCTGGCATTCAGCGCCAGGGTGCAGTGGCCGGCCAGAAGCTCGAGCATTTCGACGTCGATGTCCTCGTGGTCGAACATGAATGTAATGAGGCCGAGCGGCTCGCCGTTCATCACCAGCGGCACGAGGGCCAGTTTCTTGATGTCGAGGCGCTTCTGTCCGCTCTCGCAGCCCTGGCGTCCGAGCACGTCCTCCGCCAGGTCGCGCACCGACGTGGCGATCACGACCTCGCCGCCTTCGAGGATAATGCGGCGGGTGCTCCTCAGGTACAGCGGGAACTCAAGCTGCGTCATCTCCGCTTCGAAGGCGAGGGACGCCTGGTCGAGCCGGGCATCGGTCGATCCTTCGAGCGGCTTGGCGTGGAGCACGCCGCGGCGCTTGTCGAGCAGCAGCGGATAGACGACCTTCGCGCCGCTGACGTTCGGGGCTCTATCGAGGAACAGGGTCAGTATCTCGGTGCTCGTGCCGGCGCTGTGCAGGAGCAGTGCCAGGACGCTGAGCTCGCGCAGCCGTCCCGCGTGCCGGCGAAGCTCCGCGACGTCGACTTCCTCGTCATCCTGGTCTTTCGACTGACCGATGGCCGTGTCTCCCTTGCCGCGCTGCGACTCTCCAAGAAGCCACTTGCTTATGCCCGTCCTCAGCGCGCCCCGCTCCGCTTTTCCGTCTCGCTGCAACTGAAGCCTCCCTGTAGACGGTCAAGCCTGCCTGCCGGCAGGCTGGTCTACTCCCCCACCTGTATCAGTATGACGTTGGACTCATGCGGCACGACGCTGCAGCTCCTCTTCATGACCTTCTTGATGGCGTTCTCGAGCTCGGGCGGTTGTATCTCGTCCGTCGTCTCCAGAGACAGCGATGCCACGCCATTCACGTAGTTCAAGAGCGAAAGGTTGCGCACCGACGGTATGCTGGTGAGGGCGCGATGCAGTTGCAGGAGCTCAATAGGGCCCTTGCGGTCTTCGATAGTCACCTTATAGGCGTAGGGAGCCGGCGTATCGTCGGGGACGAGCGTGACCGGCTTCGGCACCGGTCGCGGCGGCCCAGCCGGCGGCGCCCACTGGGTTTCCTGCTCCTCCCACTTCGGCGGCCTCTCCTTCTGCGCCGTATTGCGTCGCTGGACCGGCCAGTCTCGCTCGAGCGGAGCCGTGTCGTGGCGACGCGACACCGGCGGTGAGGCCGTCTCCGCCTCTGACTCTTCGTCGTACTGAACGGGCGGCGCCGGTCGCGCCTCGTCGAGCGCTTGCGGCTCGGCGCGGCGACGCGGCTGCTCCTCGAAGCCGTGCAGCGCGTCCTCCAGCCCACCCAGGCTGCGCCAGAGGGGCGCCATCTGCTGGATGGTCGCCCGCAGGAAGCGGATTGCCTCCGCGGCGTCGTTGACGCTGCGTTCGACGGAGCGGAGGGCCTCCGTCCAGGCGGCCATGGCCTCCGGCATGCCGTCGCCGGTCGCTATTGCATCCGGCAGCTCCGCGACGGCGTCCTGCGCGGGCGGTTCCTGCGGCTCCTGCAACTCTTCCGCTGGTTCCGTCGTTTCCAGCGCCTCCTGCGCCGTCTCCGCTTCTTCGGGCTCGTTCGCCGGTTCTTCCCGCTCCAATGCCTCCGGGGGCGTTGCCGCCTCTTCCGACAATATAGCCGCCTTCAGCACCCTCGCGATGGGCGTCTCGGGCTCTTCGGTCTCGCCGTCCGCAGGCAACGAAGCCTCGGTTGTCATCATTCACCCCAACCCAAGGCGATTCCGCCGGCGGCGCGCGGCGCCCCGGCGTGAAGACGTTCCTCAATACATTCATCGGCAGGTCGGACGACCCTCAGTATGCTTCAGCCGGTCGGGTAGACTACCGGACGGGCCTTCGGTTAGCATTCGCATGGCAGAGAACCTGGCCCCGCCCTGGGGTTCTTTTTCTCGAAGGTCGGGCGTCTCGCCAGACTTGTAAATATCGCGGGCAGGATGCCCGCCCTACGCGGTGCGGCAGGCCCTGTACCCCCAGGCAAGAAAGGACAAAGGGAATATGAAGGCAATAGTTTTCGAAGAGCACGGGGGCCCAGAAGTCCTGAAGTACATGGACGTGCCCGAACCGCAGATATCGCCGAATGAGGTGCTGATCAAGGTGAAGGCCTCCGGCTGCAACTACAACGACGTCTGGGCGCGACGCGGCCTGCCCGGTGTATCGATAATCATGCCGCACGTCTCCGGCAGCGACGCGGCGGGCGAGATCGCGGAGGTCGGCAGCGAGGTGACCAGCGTCAAGGCCGGCGACGAGGTCGTGGTCTTCAGCAGCATTAGCTGCGGCACCTGCGAGGCCTGCGCCCGCGGCGAGGTGTTCTTCTGCCGCCAGTTCAAGATATGGGGCTTCCAGACCGGCCCGCTCGACGGCGGCCACGCCGAGTACGCGAAGGTGCCCGCATTCAACGTCGTGCCCAAGCCGAAGGGCCTCGGCTGGGAGCAGGCGGCATCGATGCCGCTGGTGCTCTTCACGGCCTGGCGCATGCTGGTAACCAGGGCAAAGATACGGCCGGGCGACTTCGTGCTCGTCTGGGGCGCCGGCGGCGGCCTGGGCACGATGGCCGTCCAGATCTGCAAGCTGTTCAACGCGCGCGCCATCGCAGTCGCGAACAGTGACGACAAGCTCCAGATCGCCAGCGAGCTGGGCGCCGCCCACGTCATCAACCGCGGCAAGCAGGACGTCAACGAAGAGATTAAGAAGATCACCGGGCGTCGCGGCGTCGACGTTGTGTTCGAGCACGTCGGCGAGGCGACCTGGGAGACCAGCGTCCGCGCCCTCAAGTGGGGCGGCACGCTGGTGACCTGCGGCGCGACCAGCGGCTTCGACGCCAAGACCGACATCCGTCTCCTCTGGAACAAGCAGCTCAACCTCCTTGGCTCGCACATGGCGAACAAGGCAGAGTTCCTCGATGCCTGGCGTTTTGTCGAGAGCGGCGACATCAAGCCGGCGGTGTTCATCGCCCTGCCGCTCAAGGAGGCGGGTCTGGCGCAGAAGACCATCGAGGACGGGCAGGTCATCGGCAAGGTTGTGTTGACGCGGTAATGACATGGAAGAAAAGCATCCCGTCAACGTCCTACTAGCCATAGACCTCGCTCCAAAGCTGCTGGACGACGTTCGGAGCATCGACCCGCGGCTGGAGATAAGCGTCCTTGACCGCGACACGATGCCGCTCTTCTGGGGTCGCTCCGCTGAAGAGGGCTCCCCAGCGCAGCAGCGCTTTGCATCGGTGATGGCCGAAGCCGAGGTCCTCTACGGCCTGATCCTATCGACCGGGCAAGCCCGCGGCGTGCTGGCGGCGGCGCCGAAGCTCCGCTGGTTCCAGTCGACGAGCGCCGGCGTCGACGAGCTGATAGGGGCGGGCTTCGGCGAGCGCGGCGTCCTCGTCACGACGTCCAGCGGCGTCCACGCGACGCCCATCGGCGAGTTCGCGCTGCACCTGATACTGATGTTCGCGAAGCAGGCGAGGCGGGCTATCGACGCTCAGCGGGAGAGACGCTGGGACCGCTTTACACCGACGGAGCTAAAGGATGCGACCATCGGCGTCGTCGGGCTGGGGCACATCGGCTCGGAGGTGGCACGGCTCGCGAAGGGTTTCGGCTGCCGCGTGCTGGCTATGGACAGAACACGCCCGGACGCCGGCGCCGCGGACGAGCTGCTGCGACCCGCGGAGCTCCCGCGCTTACTCGCCGAGAGCGACTACGTCGTGCTCTCCGTGCCGCTGTCGAAGGAGACACGCCACCTGATCGGTGAGGTGGAGCTGCGCGCGATGAAGCCGGCAGCCGTCATCATCAACGTCTGTCGCGGCGCGGTCGTCGACGAAGGAGCGCTCACCCGGGCGCTGAAGGAGGGCTGGATCGCCGGCGCCGGCCTCGACGTGTTCGAGCGCGAGCCGCTGCCGCCGGAGAGCGAGCTTTGGGGAATGGAGAACGTCATCATCAGCGCCCACATCACGGGCGGCACGGCGCACTACTTCGAGAGGGCAGTGCCCATCTTCTGCGAGAACCTGCGCCGCTACCTCGAAGGACGGCCGCTGCTCAACGCAATCGACCCCGAGCGCGGCTATTAGCGACGTCGGACCCGCCAGCGGCACGGTCGTTTTCGACGCCGAGACTAGAAAGTCTCGGCTACGTAATTACGTACCTGCGCTCACGGCGTCGAGGGAGGCGATCTCTTCCGGCGTGAGCCGCAGGTCGGCCGCCGGCAGGATCTCCGAAAGCTGCTGTGGGCTGTTCGCGCCGATGATGGGCGCGGTGATGGCAGGCTTGGCAAGAAGCCAGGCGATGGCGACGGCGGCTAGCGTCGTCTGATGCGCCGTCGCCACCCCGTCAACCGCGTCGATAACGCGCATACCGGCCTCCGTCTCGTATCGCTTCGTCTGCGCCGCGCGAGCACTTTGGGGCGTCGGCCTGTCTGGACGGTACTTGCCGGTCAGGAAGCCACCCTGGAGAGGGCTGTAGGGGATGACGGCGATCCTCTCGCGCAGGCAAAGGCCGGCGAGAGGGCCTTCGAATTCGCTGCGGTGCACGAGGTTGTACCGGGGTTGCAGCGACACGCAGCGAGGCAGCTCTTTTTCGCCGGCTACCCTCAGGGCCTCTTCGACCATCGGCGCGATGTAGTTGGAGAGACCAATGTAGCGCACCTTGCCCGCCCTGATCAGCTCGTCGAAGGCGCGCAGCGTCTCTTCGATCGGCGTCTCCGGGTCGGGATGGTGGCACTGGTAGAGGTCGATGGTATCGATTTGCAGGCGCCGGAGACTGTCTTCCGCGGCGCGCAGGATGTGGGCGTGGCTCAGGCCTTCGCCGTCGGGGCCTTCCCACATGCGGCCGCGCACCTTAGTGGCGACGACGATGCTGTCCCGGTTGCCGCGCGCCTTCAGCCAGCGCCCGACAATCGATTCGGCGACGCCGCCCGGATTGCCGGGCGCCCACTGGCTGTACACGTCGGCGGTATCGAGGAAGTTGCCGCCGGCCGCGAAGAAGGCGTCCATGACGGCGACCGACGCCGGCTCGTCCGCAGTCCAGCCGAACTGCATCGTGCCCAGACAAAGGGGCGACACCTCGAGGTCGGTGCGACCAAACTTGCGCCGGTCCATGACCTCATTCTATCAAAACCGGCGGGCGCCCGTTCAGTACGGATAGTCGCGGATCATCGCCGGAGCGGCGGCGAGCGCCAGCGAGTCGTTGGCGCCGTCTTCGATCAGGCCGGCGCGAGCGTCGCGGAAGAGCTTCTCGATGAGCATTCCCTTGCTCAGTCCCATTCCGCCATGGAGCTGGACCCCCTCGCTGGCCACCTCAAGGGCGACCTCGGTAGCGTAGATCTTCGAAGCGTTGCTGTAGAAGCCCATGCCCAGCGGGTGCGTCGAGTTGTAGAGCGACACGGCACGGGCGTAGGCGCGGGCAGTCTCTACCTTCGTCACCATGTCGAAGAGCTTGCGCTGCACGAGCTGGTGCTCCACCAGCGGCTTTCCGCCCTGAACCCGCTGCTTGCAGTACTCCAGCGTCTCCTCCAATGCTGCGCGCGCCAAGCCGACAAAGGCGACGCCCAGCGCGGCGTTGGGGTTGAACGCGACACCCTGTCCCAGTGCCGTCTCGGTCGGCGGACGGCGCGGGATGACCAGCATCTGGTCGGCGGGCACCACGACATCGTCGAAGTAGACCTCACCCTGGTTGAGCGCCCGCTGCCCGAGCTTGTCCAGCGGTTTCCCCTTGGAGACGCCGGGAGAGTCCAGGGCAACGACGGTAACGCCCACATCGGGCTCGCTGCCCTCGTCGTTCTCCAGGCTCACGAACGTAAGGGCGTGCTTCGCGACCGTGCCGTTGCTCACCCAGGCCGCTTTCTGTCCCCTGATTACCCACGTATCGCCGTCGCGGCGTGCGCGTGTGTCGAAGCTGATGCCGCTCCCCTTGACGCCGGTGAGCATCACGTCGTAGCCGCGGGCCGGCTCCGTAATCGCCCAGCAGCCGATGTACTCGCCTTTCCTATCTTCAAGATAGGGGACGACCGCCTCCTCGACCAGCCGCTTGTTGCCGATCATGGCCGCGAACAGGTAGGGCATGGAGCTGGCGCCGAAGGCAACCGCCCAGTCGATGGAGCCCCAGCTTATCTCTTCCATGATGATGGCGTTCTGCAGCGGCGTCAGGGAGATGCCGCCCAGCTCCGGCGGCATGCCCCGATTCTGCATGCCCAGGTCTTGAATCTGCCGCCAGGTGTCCCAGTACAGCGAGCCGTCGGCCACCACGTCGTCCGGGGAGAGCCGGTCGAGCGCTAGGGCGGAGGGACGGAGCACTTCTTTGGCAAAACGGTGCATGTTCTCCTTGAGAGCGATGTCTTCCTCACTGAGCGGTGGCCCGAGGTCTTCGTAGAGCGCCATTGTCTGCTCCCCTTGATCGAGTGTCGAGAAAGTGACGGCTGGTTTGCCTCAGTCTAGTCAGCCGCCGATTCCCACACAAGCGGCCAACGTTCGTCTCGAGACGGCGCGAGCGGCGCCGAGTTGCGACGCCGCACATAGCGGTGATAGCATCGGATGAACCAAGGCTCGGCCCCGCGACGGCGATCTCCGCCTCGGCCGCGAGAATGAGCCGGCCGCCCGGCTTCTCCCCATCGAAGCGCTAAACCGCGCTCTGTATTATCATGTCGATACATTCGCGCTTGTGGAGCATGAAAGGGGAAGAGAGATGCGAGAAGCGGTGATCTGCAACCCCGTGCGTACCCCCGTCGGCCGCTACGGCGGCGCGCTGCGCGACGTGGACCCCGAGACGCTGGCCGCGACGGTCGTCACCGCCGTCCTGGAGCGGTCGAAGATCGACCCGGCGGTAATCGACGACAGCGTCTTCGGACATAGCTATCCGAACGGCGAGACGCCGGCGATGGGACGTCTGGCGGTCCTGCACGCTGGCCTGCCCGTCGAGGTGCCCGGCTTCCAGCTCGACCGGCGCTGCGGCTCCGGCCTGCTGGCGATATGCCTCGCGGCGATGGAGGTGCAGACAGGCGCGGCGGACGTGGTCCTTGCCGGCGGCGTCGAGAGCATGAGCCAGGCGGAGTTCTACGTGAACGGAATCCGCTGGGGGCCCAACCGGGGCAATCAGCCGCTCCTCGACCGGCTGGACAGAGGCCGCGTCACGGCCGGCACCTACCGCTACCCCGTCGACGGCGGGATGATAGAGACGGCGGAAAACCTGCGCAAGCAGTACAACATACCACGCGAGGAGCAGGACGCGTATGCGCTGCGCTCCCATCAGCGGGCCTGCGCCGCCTGGGATGAGGGGCGCTTCGACGCCGAGACCCTTCCCGTCTCCGTGCCGCAGAAGAAGGGCGACCCGGTGCTGTTCAATCGCGACGAGCACCCCCGCGCCGACACGACGCTGGAGAAGCTGGCCTCGCTGCGGCCGATTCGCCTGAAGATCGACCCCGAGGCCACGGTCACGGCGGGCAACGCCAGCGGCGAGAACGACGCCGCCGCCTGCTGCCTCATCACCTACCCGGAGAAGGCGGCGGAGCTTGGCCTGAAACCGATGGGGAAGCTCCTGTCCTGGGCATCAGCGGGCGTGCATCCCGCATACATGGGCATCGGGCCGGTGCCGGCGACGAAGAAGGCGCTGGCGCACGCGGGCCTATCGCTGAAGGACATGGACCTGATTGAGCTCAACGAGGCCTTCGCGGCCCAGGTGCTCGCCGTCACGCGCGAGTGGGGCTTCACGGAGCGCGACTTCGACCGGACGAACGTGAACGGCTCGGGCATTTCTATCGGACACCCCATCGCGGCGACGGGCGTGCGCATAATGGCGACGCTGCTTTACGAGATGGAGCGTCGCGGCGCGCGCTACGGCCTGGAGACGATGTGCTGCGGCGGCGGCCAGGGGATGGCCGCAGTCGTGGAGCGAGTGGGATAGCGCGTCGCCGGCTATCCGTGGCGCTCCGTCAGCCAGTAGTGGACGCCGAGGTCAAAGTACGTCCCGCGGCCGACGTTCGCGTCGATGCCGTGCAGCCAGTCCCAGTAGGCGCCGTAGCCGGTGTCGGAGATGGTGCTGATCTGCGGGCCGTGCTCCCTCATGAAGAAGCGCTGGGCATCGAGGATGATCTGTTTTCGTTTCTCCGGGTCGAACTCCGACCGTTCCCTCCAGATCCAGTCGTCCGCTTCCGGGTTGTTGTAGCCGGAGAATGAGGTACCGGCCTGACCCTTGCTGAACCACTGGCAGAGCGGCCTGTCCGGCTCCGAGTAGGGCAGGTTGTAGTAGGCCGTCATCTGGAAGTTGCCCGGGTAGAGCGTCTGCGCGAGGTGGATGCCCAACTCCTGGAGGGCGAGCTTGCAGCGGATACCGACCTCAGCCAGATGCCCCATGACAATCGTCGCGAGCTTGCTGAGGTCAGCGACGCTCGCGACCTTCAGCTCGACGTCGAGGCCGTCCGGGTAGCCGGCAGCGGATAGGAGTTGTTTTGCCTGCGCCCGGTCGAGCCGGTAGAAGTCGTCGAGCTCCTCCTGCGGCAACGGCCAGGGACGCAAATCGGGCACGACGGGGCCGGCGATCCTGGCGTCGCCGAAGGCCATCTTGGCGATCAGGTCCTGGCGGTCGATAGCGATGTCGAGGGCCTGCCGGACGCGCGGGTCGTTGAAGGGTGGCTTGTCGACTCTCAGCATGAACGTGCGGCGCCAGAAGTTGGGCCCGGTCCGGACGTTGATGCCCTTGATACCCTTCCACTGCTCGACTTTCATGCGATTAGGAGCGGTGCCGCCGTAGGAGTCGTGGCGCCCCGTGATGAAGGACTGGGCAATCGCCGCCTCATCCGACATGATGTGGATTTCCAGGGAGTCGATGTACGGCAGGTCTTTCATGTAGAAGTTGGGGTTCTTGACGAAGTCGACTCTCTCTCCCCTGACGAACTTCTCGAGCACGTAGGCGCCGCAGCCCGATGCCTGCTGCTGGAGGTTGCCGAACTTCTCCACGGCCTCTCGCGGGACGATTGCGTAGCTGGGGTTGCCGATCTCGTCGAATGTGGGCGAGTATGGGCGCGCGGTGACCAGCTTGAACGTGAGGTCGTCGGTCGCGGAGAAGGAGGCGGTGTAGTCACGCAGGAGCTGCTTGTCGTTTTGGCTGGTGGGCTCGTCGCGGCGCCGCTCCATGCTGTAAACGACGTCCTCGGCGGTGACCTCACGTCCCCAGGTCGGATCGATGTCGTGGAACTTGATGCCGGGTTTCAGCTTCCAGATGTAGGTCGTCTCGTCGACCTGCTCGTAGTTGTCGGCCATCTGGAGGTCGATGCTGCGGCTGCGGAGGTCGATGCTGTACAGGTAGCCGTGCAGCTTCTCGCCCAACACGTAGGAGTCGACGCTCAACTGCGGGTCGAGCCCGCCGAAGGCCACCGCCGTGCCGGCGACGAGGTGCCCACCGTAGCGTGGTACGTCGTTCCCGCCGGTCGGTGTGAGGAAGCTGTCGTCGGCCCAGCGCGTGCCTGCGATCTCCGTCTGCCGGCTGCAGCCGGCGGCGGCGAGCGCGGCGGCGGCCAGCGTGCCGGCGCCGGCCTTCAAGGCGTCGCGGCGAGACAGCCGTCGCTGCGAGAACGTTGGTCGCTTGCCTGATCGCTCCATCTTCCTTCCCTCAGCCTCCGCATACCCGACGGCACGCGTATTGTAGGCGTTGCCGCGCTTGGGATGAAGCGCCCGCCGCGAGCGCCCTCGTGCTGTGCAATAATGGAAGGACGCAGAGGAGGCAAAGGATGGCCGATCCCCTGGTTGCCCTCGTCGGCGGCGACGAGTTCCGCCCGCAGGCCGCCGAAGTCGACAAGTACGTAATCCAGCGGCTGGGCCGGCCGAGCGTGCGCGTCGCCATCCTGCCGACGGCGGCGGCGCCCGAGAACGCCCCGCTTGCGGCCGAGAACGGCGTGCGCCACTTTCGCGGCCTCGGCGTCCAGGCGGCGGCGATGATGGTCGTCGACAAGCCTTCGGCGAACGACGAGCGACTCGTGGCACAGCTCGACGGCGTCGATCTCGTCTATATCGCCGGCGGCGACCCGCGCCATCTCCTCGACATGCTGAGAGACTCGCTGCTCTGGCGGCGGATTAGCGGCCTGCTCGAAGCCGGAGGCGCCCTCGCCGGCTCGAGCGCGGGCGCGATGGTGCTGGGCGAGACGATGCATTTCCGCGGCGAACGCATTGAGGCGCTGGGCCTGCTGCCAGGCATCTGCGTGCTGCCCCACTTCGAGCGCTGGGGCGCGGACGCGCCCCCGAACCTGTGGGAGTCCTCTTTGGACTTCGATTTGACGTTGCTCGGCATCGACGGCGCAACGGGCTGCGTCGGCTGGGGAGGGGAATGGGAGGTTGTCGGGCCAGGCGCGGTCACCGTCATCCGAGCGGGACGGTCGGAGGTCTTCCGCAGCGGCCAGCGGATTGATCTGCCCTAATGCGCTGCAGGATTGGTGACTAAAGGGCTAGCATGAACGGCTGGCCGGCCGGGATTATACGATCTTCTGAGGGTTGAAACCCTCAGCCCCAGGCAAAGACAATACCAGGATGCAGGCTGCGGGATTCATCCCGCAGAAGCGATCCCCCCATTCGCTACACGTCGTAGGCCATCCGCGGCTCGGCGATTGTCACTTTGCGGCCGAGCTCGCTTCGGATGGCATTCGCCATCGCGTCGAGGCCTTTCGGCTCGCCGTGCACCAGGAGAACCTCGGCGTCGCCGCTGCCGCGCAGCCAGTCGACGATTCCCCGCTGGTCGGCGTGCGCGCTTAGCCCGTTAATCGTATAGATGCGGGCCTTCACAGCTATCTCCTCGCCGAATATCTTTATCGAGCGCGCGCCGTCGACGATGGCGCGACCGGGCGTGCCTATCGCCTGATAGCCGACGAAGATGATGGAGCAGTCGTCGCGCCAGAGGTTGTGGCGCAGGTGGTGGATTACGCGACCCCCGTTCGCCATACCGCTGCCGGCGATGATGATGCTTCCAGAAGGCCAGCGGTTGATGGCGCGCGAGTCCTCAGTGCTGGGAGTGTACTCAACGCCTGGGAACTCGAACGGGTCTTCGCCCTTGTCCAGGCTGGCGATTAGACGCGGGTTGAGGTCGCGCAGGTGTCGTTCGTAAGCCTCGGTGATGCTAATCGCCAGGGGACTGTCGAGGAAAATGCGGCAATTGGAGGGTAGCTCGCCGGCATCCCACATCTGGTGCAGGTAGTAGAGGACGTCCTGAGAACGCTCCAGCGCGAACGATGGGATGACGACGTTCCCGCCGCGCCCCAGCGCGTCCTTTATCGCGCCGGCGAACTCCTGCCGCGACTCTTCTACCGGTCGGTGGGGCCTGTCGCCGTAGGTCGCTTCGCTAACGACGGCGTCACAGGGACGGCAGGCCTCCGGGTCCGGCATGACCGCGCGGCCGCGGTAGCCGAGGTCGCCGCTGAAGACGAGGCTCTTGCCGCTGCCGTTCCGCCGCTCCTGGAACTCGACGAAGGCGGAGCCGAGAACGTGGCCGGCGTTGCGCAGCGTCAGCGAGAGGCCGTCGCCGAGAGTGGTCGCCGAGTCGTAGGGTATGGACGGCGCGAACTGGTCGACCGCCAGGAGCGCGTCCTCGACGACGTACGGCGGCGGCGGGACCTCCTCGCCCCGGCGGGCCGCTTTTCGCTTCCGCCAGCCGTATTCCTCGTACATCACGTGGGCCGCGTCCATCAGTATCAGGCGGCCGATCTCCCGCGTCTCGCCCGTAGCGTAGATGGGGCCGTCGAAGCCCGACTTGA
>JALHUB010000221.1 GCA_022865685.1 Dehalococcoidia bacterium
GCCGCTTTAGGGCGCGCTCGTCGGTCCAGGAGACCGCAAGTCCGGGCTCCTGCGCGGCGAGCGTCAGAGCGATGCGAAAGTCGTTGATTGCCAGCGTGTGGCGCATGAAGTAAAGCTCGCGGTCGTTGTGGCGCGCCCGCCAGTCAAGCTCCCGCTCGTCTACCTTGCGGTCGCGGGCCACCACCGATGCGCCCTTGGTTGCGAGCGTGTATATCGCCTTCGTCGAGCCAAACGAATTGAGAGCGGGGACGTATATGCGGTCGAGGTAGGCGTTGTGATAGAGCAGGGCGAGCCGCCGCTTACAGTAAGATGCAGTTGACGGCGAGAAGAGTAGCTCCTGAACCTGCTCCCGCGTTAGAAAGCGCATATCGGATGCCGCGCTGAGAATGCGCACGTCGCGAGCCGTTAGCTGCATCGGCGGCGGCGAGACGGCTCGTTTGTAGCGCGGCAAGCGGACGGGCGGCGCTGTGACCTGCACCATCATCTGCTGGCCACCTCCCAAGCCTCTAGGACGGCGTAAGACGGCCGTTTCGCGGGTCCGGCGACTGTCACGTCGCCGCTAAGAAGAGGCGGCGCAGCCGCCCACCATCGGGGCGCGAAGGAAGGGGGTTCAAGGGGGAATTCCGAGCGCCCGCTGTCGTCGGCGTAAGCCGACCACCCTCGCCTAGCGTGGGGGCGAGTAGGTGCCGAAGGCACTTGCGAGCCCCCCGCGTCCGCCAAGGGGCGAAGCCCCGCGGGAACCGTTGATGGCGCGACCAAAGGTCGTCGGTCAACAACGGCGGAGGCGGGGGTGGTCGGGTTCGCAAGGACGTTGGACGAAGCGAGCCCGACGACAGTCGACAACCGATTGTGGGGTGAATGGCCATGGTGTTGCCAGATTCCCTGCATGAGGTTTTCGAGCGTTCCCCCTTGGTCAAGCGGCGGGCTCGACGCCCGTGAGCTTGACGTTATGTGCGGCCTGACGGGCCGCACTGTGGGCTTGTGAAAGCCCGCAGCTTTGGCCCACTCCTTTGGCCAATAGAATAGTCTGGTCATTGTAGGTTCGTCCTTGACTCCAAGGCGCGAAGGTCTACCTTCACGTACTTGACGGCGACGATGTCGTCCGTCGGAACCGGCACGCCTCGCTCGATGAGCCTGAGAGCGTGCTGCTCCAGCCGCTTCTTGAAGTCTCTGTAGGCGGCGTTTCTGCCACGTGCACGTCCGACCACCTCCGGCAGCTTAGGCGCGAAGGCGATGTGGCCGGAATGACCCTTGATGATTAGGACTATGTACCTTCGGGTTGTGTTCACGTGGGCAGATAACGCAGGGCCGGCCACTGAGCACGGACCGCAGCGGCGCTATCGCCGCCTTGGCTAAGTGCCGCCCTGCTAGATAGCTGCCAGGGCAATACCCGTTCCTGTCGAGGAAGGTAGTACCGGCCAGCCCCACACTTTAATTGTATACGATAGGTCAAATCCGAAGCTCGCCGGTCGTTCCTTTGGGCTTGCCTGTCTGTCATTGACAGGGCGGCATGGTGGGCGGACAATGCCCGCGAAGGGAGGGATGGGGGTAGTCCACAGGGTCGACTCGGTCAGCCTTCAACGAGTGAGAGATTGGAGGTCTGGCCAATTGAGAACACTCGACCCTATCCGTGTTCAGGGAGAACGGGGAGAGTCACTCGTCGCCCTTCTACAGAAGTACGGCGAGCGGGCGCGCCAACGGGGTAAGACCCAGGCGCAAATCGCCCAGGACGCGTGGCTCGATGAGAGTTACGTCTCCAGACTCCTTTCCGGAGAAAGAGACAACCCAAGCCGCGACGCTCTGATTCTTTTGGGCAATTGGGGGTTGGAGCTGGCGGTAGAGGAAGTCGACGAACTCCTGATAGCGGCGGATTAC
>JALHUB010000222.1 GCA_022865685.1 Dehalococcoidia bacterium
ACGGCCCGACGAGCGAGATAGCGCGCTTCAGATTACGGCCACCGTATGCAGCGTGGGGAAGACGGGCGTGGAGATGGAGGCGCTGACGGCCGTCGTCGTGGCGGCGCTCACCGTCTACGACATGTGCAAGGCCGTGGAGCGTGGCATGCGCATCGAGGGCGTGCGACTGCTAAAGAAATCGGGCGGCGAGAGTGGCGAGATCGCCCTCCAGTAGCCGCCCGATCTGATCCCTCTTAGATTCTTCTATTCTGCTGCCGCCAGAGCCTCTTCGATCGCCGCCTTGAACGTGAACATGCCGTCCTGGTAGCCGGCGGAGTTCTCGTCGAAGGGGTAGGCGCCGCTGATGAACTTGCCGTTGATGAAGAACGAAGGCGTCCCAAAGCGAGTGACGCCGGCCTTGGTAAGGGCTTCCGTCATTGCCGAGGCGTCGGAGCTCACCTTTTCCGCGTTCGCTCCGGAATCCAGGCACTCGTTAAACTTCGCGGTGTCGAGGCTCAAGCTGGCGGCGTACTGCTTGAGCTGCTCGACGACCTGGTTCACGCCGTTTGTCGGGTCCGCCTGGACGAGAGCGGACAGATCGCTCTGCTTCTGGAAGAGCAGGTCGTGGTACTCCCAGAACTTGCCCTGGTCGTTTGCGCACTCGGCGGCCTCCGCTGCCTTCTGTGCGTAGGGATGCATGCTTGCGGGCAGCGGGTAATCTCTGAATGCGAACAAGACCCTGTCGCCGTAGGTCGACAGGATCTGCGGCATCGTCTGAGTGACGAACTTGGCGCAGTAGGGGCATTCGAAGTCGGAGAACTCGATGATCTGCACCTTGGCATCCGCCGGTCCCTTCGTGGGTGCGTCACCGACGTCCATATCGACAACAGGCGCTTCAGCGGTCGCTGCCGCTGCCGCCGTCGGAAGCGCGACGCTCACAGTGCTCTTGCCTCCACCTGATTCGCCGAAGATGGGCCAGGCGTGGTTGATGCCGGCGGCAACGGCCACGACGGCAACGGCGGAGACGATGCCTACAATGAATTGCAGCGCCAGGGGTGGAAGTCCGCCGCTCGAAGGCTGCGTCTTCTCCGTATCCGGGGACTCTTGCGTCTCGGGCTTTGTCACCAGTTGCACCTCCATAAGTACAGGAGCCGGCCTCTAGCTGCCGGTCCCTGTCGAGCCTAAAGCTTCATCTACTTTACAGAAATGTCAAAAGGCTTGTCAAGGCGAAAACGCCGGGGGAAGGAAGTACCTGCCCAGCGGCCTCGCGCCGGGAAGATAGACGGGCTCAACGCGGCGAGGAGAGAGGGTTCTGGGCCGCCTCAGCCGGCCGCCTGGTGTTACTCCCACGCCACGAAGTGGACGATCTCGCCGTCGTGCCACTCGGGGTCGGCCTCCAGCAGGGCCCGCAGCTCCTGGTAACGGGCATCCTGCTCCGGACTGTCGGCGTTGGCCATGTACTGCTCCTTGCCGGCGAAGACGACCGCCAGATAGTACTCGTTGGGGTCGTCGTCCGTCCGGTACAGGTACTCTGACACGACGCCGGGCACCTTCGCCTGCTCGAACTCACGCAAGAGCCCCGATAGCTCTGCTTCTTTTCCGGGTATGAGGCGGATTTTCGCTACTGTGCCGTACATTTTTCGTCTCCTTTCGACGGAAACGCCATCGAATACCTGATGGTACGAAGACGGCGTGCGGTGAGTGTGGCAGGGGTGCGCCTCGCCATGAAGGATGCGTGAAGGATCCCCGACGATTGGTCGACAGCGCCGCGGGGGCGGCCGTCGTGTCTGGCTAGCCGGCCCGGGCGGTGGTTAGTTGCCGCGCCCGGCTGACCGCAGACGCAAGAGCCATCCGACTGAGGTCGCTGCGGCGCCACCGATGAGCAGCCAGCTAGCGAGCGACCAGAAGGAGTTGGCTTGCGGAGGGCCGCTGCCGGAAGCGGGTGCTGTCAACTGCTGCGCTACCCCCTCCAGTGGAGCCATGGGCGGCTGAGGCGATGGCGGCATAGTCAGGGGCGTCGTTGATGGCACCGCCGTCGCTGGTGCGGCCATCGCTGTCGCTGTTGGAGTTGCCCCGTGCCGTCGCGGATCACGAGACGCGGCGGCTGCTGTCGGCGTAGCCGTGTGTGTGGGCGTGGCGGCGTTTGTCGGCGTGGGCGTTGCTATACCGATCGGCGTGGGCGTGGCGGTATCGGTCGGTGTGGGTGTCGGCGTAGCCGTGTCGGTCGGTGTCGGTGTAGCCGTATCCGTCGGAGTTGGCGTAGCGGTTTCGGTCGGTGTGGGCGCGGCTGTGTCCGTTGGCGTCGGCGTGGCCGCCTCGTAGAACGTGGCGATCTGCCCGCGCCAGCCACCGGACACGCCCGCAGTCGCCGTTGTGGAGTAGGTGCCGGTTGAGGTCACTATGCAGTCCGCGCCGGCGAAAGTACGTACAGGAGCTCCTCCCTGGAAGTCATTCTGCTCAGCGAAGGAGTCTGTCCAGCCGCTGAAATTGGTTTGGACCAGGGTGACCATCCCTACGATAAGGAGCTCGTCGGCGAGCGTGGTCGTCGCGGTGGTCCCCGAGGACACGGAGGTGCCGGTGCCGTTCGCCGATGCTGTTTGATCGAGCGTGTCCACACCGCTGTACTCGTAGATCTGCAATCCCAGCTGAGTAGTAGTACCCGTGAATACCTCGACCGTCTGGTCCGAGCTGCCAGCGGCTATCTTGTAGAAGATGGCCTGGGCGGGTGCGACGGTGGCGCCTCCGCTCTCATTGATGGCGGTTTGCCAGCCGGAGGGCAGGTCGATGGTGAGATTTCGCCTTGAGCCGACTATCGCGATCAACAGGTTGCCGGAGATGGGTGCGCTCCCAAACGTGGCCGA
Organism: Dehalococcoidia bacterium; assembly: GCA_022865685.1. Taxonomy (GTDB): domain Bacteria; phylum Chloroflexota; class Dehalococcoidia; order DSTF01; family JALHUB01; genus JALHUB01. Next base: position 2,841 of record JALHUB010000222.1, read on the forward strand.
GATCTGGCCGGCTTCCGTCCAGTCGCCCGTGGCGGCGGTGGCCTTCTGCACCAGTGCGGGGTTGGCGCTGGTGGGCGTGGTACGGAACACGGCCACGCCCACCCCCAAGATGGCGATGATGGTGACGAGCACCATAACGTTAAGCTGACGTCTCACCACCGCCAAGGCTGCCAGGATTGTGGATCTCATCAAGGTGTGGCCCCCTCTGTCGATAGGATAACCCGCGAAAACACGCAGACCATGGCTACGAAGCCGACAGACTGAGTCTCATGATGGCGTTTTCTATGTGAGGCCCGCAATCCGGTGATCCACTTAGTCGTTGCGCTTAGACCCCCTAAGGCCTTTTACCTACGCCGGAGGGTTGACATGACTATCACGCTCCGCAGTTCCAGATCGAAGACCCTATAGCTTGACAAAGATAGGACACATGTTCTATTATGGAGTCTACCAGACAAGCTATAGGGTAAGGCCATGCGCATCGCCTGCGTGCTCATCCCTCACTTCCCCGCCGCTGTGGAGCGATGGCGCGACCCCGCGCTCCGCGGCCGGCCGCTCGTCATCGGCGAGACGCCCGACCAGCGGAAAGCCGTGCTCGATTGCTCGCCGGAGGCCGAGGCGCAGGGGGTGCGTGCCGGCATGCCGCTGAGACAGGCGCTCGCGGTCTGTCGCGAGGCGGTCTTCCTGCCGCCGCATCCCTCTCGCTATAGCGACGTCTTCGATTCGGTGCTCGTTGTGCTGGAAGACTTCAGCCCGGAGGTGGAGCAGACCTCGCTCGGCAGAGCTTATCTGAACGCCGGCGGCCTGGCGCGTCACTACGAGGGGGAGCTGGACCTGGGAGAGCGGATCATCCGCTCGCTTCAGGAGGCCACGGGGCTTGTGGCCGGCGTGGGCGTGGCGGAGGGGAAATTCGTCGCCTGGGCGGCCGCCGTCACCAGCGAGCCGGGCCAGGTCTGCACGGTGCCCGCAGGCAAGGAGAGCGAATTCCTGCGGCCCCTGGACGTATCCCTCCTGCCGGCTTCGCCTGATACGCTGCGACGGCTCGACCTGTATGGCCTGCGCAGCATGGGCGACCTGGCGTCGCTGTCGCCGGGACCGCTGCAGGCGCAGTTCGGCGGCGAAGGGATGCGGCTCTGGGAGCTGGCCCGCGGCGTCGATAGCGAACCGCTGCGGCCGCGCCATCGCGAGGAGGTGATGAGCGAGACGCTGCGCTTCCCGACAGTCGCCGTCAGCGTCGAGGCGCTGGTCGTCGCCTGCCGCCGTCTGCTGGTGCGCCTGCACTGGCGACTGCACGGTCGCGCCGCCCGCCGCCTGCGACTGCGCGCTGCCCTCTGGGGCGGACGGAGCTGGGAGAAGACGCTTACCTTCCACGAGGCGGTCACCGACTGGGAGCGGATGCTGTTCATCGCGAAGAGCGTCCTCGCGAACGCCGCGCTGCCGGCGCCCGTCGAGGAGCTGACCATCGAGTTGTCCGGGATAACGGAGGAGCGCGGCCGCCAGTCGACGCTGTTCGCGGAGAAGGCGGGACTGCGTCGGCAGCTCGGCGAGACAGTGCGCCAGTTGCGGGCGCGCTGGGGCCGGCCTCTCGTATCGCGGGTGGTGGAGGTGGAGCCGTGGTCGCGACTGCCGGAGAGGCGTCACGCCCTCATCGACTACGAACCGTGACGGGGCTGAGTCCGCTCAAGGAGCCGCGGCCGGTCGTAGTGGCGACGGACGAATCGGGGCAGCCGGTCGCCGTTGTGCTGGGCGGGCGTCGACTAGCGGTCGAGCGGGTAGAGGACGTCTGGCGTATCGACGACGAGTGGTGGCGGGAGGAGGTCTCGCGCTTGTACTAT
>JALHUB010000223.1 GCA_022865685.1 Dehalococcoidia bacterium
GCTTGACGGGGCCATAGCAGCCGCCAGCGCCGTCCTAGACCGAAAGGATGTGCACGCTGGCGACGGCGTTCTCGCCACGGATCATGCCGCCGCCGTTCTCGGTCAGCCCGACCTTCGCGCCCTTCACCTGACGCTCGCCGGCTTCTCCTCGCAATTGAAGGAAGACCTCGTAGAGCTGCGCCGTGCCGGTGGCGCCTATCGGGTGGCCTTTGGAGATGAGGCCGCCGCTAGTATTCACCGGCAGCTTCCCGCCTAGCGACGTGTGGCCGCTGTCGATTAGCCGTCCGCCCTCTCCGCGCGGGCAGAAGCCCATCTCCTCATAGAGCACCAGTTCCGCGGGCGCGGTGGCGTCGTGCACCTCGGCCAGACTGACGTCATTCGGGCCCAGGCCGGCCATCTCATAGCCGGCAGCCGCGATGCGGTCGCCGATGCCCGGGTCGTCGGGCCCGTGGTCCTGGCCGGTCGTGAGGACGCTCGCCCTGACCCACAGCGGCTTCGTCGTCAGTTGTCGCGCTTTCTCCTCCGAGCAGAGGACGACGGCCGCGGCGCCGTCGCCGATGGGCGAGCACATGAGGCGCGTCAGCGGCTCAGCGACGGCCGGCGACGCGAGGATTTCGTCGACCGTGTAGCGTTCGCGGTACTGCGCGTGCGGGTTCAGGCTGCCGTTGAAGTGGTTCTTCTCAGCGATGCGGGCGTACTGCTCCTTCGTCGTCCCGTAGCGTCGCATGTGGTCGCGCGCGAGGGCGGCGTAGAGGTCCATGAACAGGCTGCGCGACTCGCCGGCGCCCGCTGCTCCGCCTGCTTCGGCGTCGCCCGCCGGCTTGCGATCGGCGCTGGCCGCAGCGACTATCTTCTGCATTATCTCCACGTCGACCGCTGAGCCGATGGCGGCAAAGGAGCGCTTCTTGTCCTCGTGGTAGAGCTTCTCCACTCCCAGCGCCAGGGCGACGTCGTACATGCCGGAGGCGACGTACAGCCACGCCAGGTGGAAGGCCGTGGACGAGCTGGCGCAGGCGTTCTCGGTGTTCACCATGGGGATGCCTCCCAGGCCCATCTCGCGCAGCATGACCTGGGCGCGCACCATCTCCTGGCCGGTCACGAGCCCGGCGGCGGCGTTCCCGACGACCGCGACCTGCAGCGCCGGTTTGTCGACGCCCGCCGATTCCAGGGCACCTTCGACCGCCTCTCGCGCGAGGTCCTTCAGCCCCCGGTCGAGGTACTTGCCGAAACGCATCATCCCCGCGCCAACGACAGCGACGTTTCTCATCGTATCCGCCTTCCATTCCTTACGGAGACCTTCTTGCAGGTGATACGATATGCCTCCCGCCATTTGGTCACAAGCCTTGCCGGCCGAAGTCCTTCCGGTGAGCGATCGTCAAACGTTGCAGATCATGCGCAGGAAGATGTAGTCTTGTGACATGTCTCGATGCATTCTGTCGCTTCCGGCCGGTAGGCGCGGCGTCGCGTGGCGTTTCCCCCGTCGAGACGGCGTGGCGTTGCCGATGGCCGAGCCTCACGCCCACGACGAGTTCGAGGTCAATCTCGTCACGAGCGGTCGTGGGACCTACTTGGTAGCCGGGGAGCGAACGGTACTGCGGCCTCGCAGTCTCATCTGGCTCTTTCCGGAGCAGGAGCACATTCTCCAGGATTTCACACGCGATTTCACCATGTGGATACTGGTGCTCTCCTCCGAGTTCACGGAGCAGATGGTGCCGCGCATACCCATCCTTGCCGAGAGAGACCCCGGCTCAGTGTTGGTGCGAACCCTCCCATCGAAGTGTGTGAGGCTCCTCGACGAGATTGCGCAGGAGCTCTCGACCGGGTTTCAGCCGCTCGACTGCCACGAGCTGGGCCTCGCCTGGTGGCTGGCGTCCGCCTGGAACGCCTACGAGCACGGCGATTCCGAAGACGCCGGCTCCCTGCATTCAGCCGTTGCGCGCGCGATGGCCCTCTTGCGCGAGGACCCGTCGAAGAACCTCAAGGCGCTCGCGCGGGAGACGCGCATAAGCCCCAGCCAGCTAAGCCGCCTTTTCAAGCGGCAGGCAGGCATCAGCATCACCGATTTCCGCAACAGTCTCCGTCTGGACGCCTTCGTCGACCGCTGCGACGGCGCACCGGACAGCGCGATGTTCGCGATTGCCAAGGACGCGGGCTTCGGCAGCTACGCCCAGTTCAGTCGCGTCTTCCGGCGCCAGATGGGGTGCAGCCCGGAGACGTACTACCGAATGGCGCGCCAGGGCAAGCAGGTTCCATCTCCGACGACCTGAGACGTCCACCTTCGTACCTTCCCTTCTGTCTCTCACAGCATTCTTCCGCGTCCTGTCGCGAAGGCCCGGGGCCAGGCGCGCGGTAAGTTCGGGTTCAGGGGCACGCGGCAACCGGCTTCCGGTTGCCTTCTCGCGGTAAATCGTCTATATTGCGGCTATTCCAGAGAGAGGTTGGACCAAACTCATGAGCGACAGCCAGACGACGAGGGTCATGGAACAGGCAGCGGGGAACCCGTTCCAAAACGCGCTCGCGCAGCTCGACGCGGTCGCCGACGTCATGGGTCTCGACGACGGCATCCGGGCCGAGCTGCGCACGTGTCAGCACGAGCTGACGGTCAACTTCCCCGTGCAGATGGACAGCGGCACGAGGCGCATGTTCAAGGGCTACCGCTGCCAGCATAACAACGCCCTGGGGCCGTACAAGGGAGGCATCCGTTACCATCCCGACGTCTCTCTCGACGAGGTCAAGGCGCTGGCGATGTGGATGACCTGGAAGTGCTCCGTGGTGGGCCTGCCTTACGGCGGCGGCAAGGGCGGCATCATCGTCAACCCGAAGGAGCTGTCCGTCACTGAGCTCGAATCCATGACCCGACGCTACGCCAGCGAGATCAGTCCGATAATCGGTCCCTGGAAGGACGTGCCGGCGCCGGACGTCAACACGACGGGCCAGATCATGGCCTGGATCATGGACACCTACAGCCGCGAGCAGGGGAACCTGACGCCGGGCGTGATCACCGGCAAGCCGCTGAGCCTCTTCGGCAGCGAGGGCCGCTTCGAGGCGACCGGCCGCGGCATCCTCTACGTGGGACAGGAAGCCTGCCCTTACAAGGGAATGCCGCTGGACGGCGCGACCGTGGCTGTGCAGGGCTTCGGCAACGCCGGTACTGTCGCTGCCTGCCTGCTGGAGACGGCGGGCGCGCGTGTCGTCGCAGCCAGCGACACGTCGGGGGGTATCTACAATGCCAAGGGGATCGATGCCGGGGCGCTCACCCGCTTCAAGCGAGAGGGCGGCCGCGTCGCTGAGAGCGGCGTCGGCGATGCGATCACGAACGCCGAGCTGCTAACTCTGCCCGTGGACGTACTCGTGCCGGCGGCCTTCGAGGGGCAGATAACGGAGAAGAACGCCGGAGACGTGAAGGCGCGCATCATCCTCGAGGCCGCGAACGGACCCATCTCACCGGAGGCCGACGAAATACTGAACGATGCCGGCGCCTTCATTGTGCCGGACATCCTTGCCAGCTCCGGCGGCGTCATCGTCTCCTACTTCGAGTGGGTGCAGAACATCAACGGCATGTACTGGGACGAGGAGGAAGTGAACCAGCGGCTGCACAAGATCATAACGAAGAGCTTCCGCCGGGTCACGGAGGTCGCCGAACAGCGCCGGCTGCCGATGCGGAAAGCTGCCTACGTCGTGGCCGTGCAGCGCGTCGTCGACGCGATTGAGGCGCGGGGCATCTACCCCTGACGGGTCGTCCATTTGGCATAAGGGAAAGACGGCACTACAATTGCTCTTGGCTGCGGTCGTGGATCGCGGCCATGAGTTGTTGCCCACAAAGAATGGAAGGGACCCATGCTGGAGAGCGATGCCCCCGACACAGAGAGGAAGACAGTCGCGATCCTCAAGGTGCTGAGTGAATCGCCGGAGCCGCTTGGCTCGATCAGCATCGCCCGCGCCCTGGAGAATCACGGCATTTATCTGAACGAACGTACCGTTCGCTATCACCTGCGGATCACGGACGCGCGCGGCTTCACGCAGCCCCTGGGTAGGGACGGAAGGATGTTGACCCGCCGCGGCCACGAAGAACTGACGAACGCGCTGGCGTCGGAGCAGATCGGCTTCGTCATTGAGCGCATCGCTTTGCTGGCGTTTCAGACGACGCTCGACCCGGCGCGTGGCACCGGCGAGGTCATCATTAACACGTCGCTGTTCCCGAAGGACAGGTTCAAGAAGGCCCTCTCAGCGATGAAGGACGCCTTCTCCAGCGGCGTGTGCGTCAGCGACCTGGTCGCCGTGGCCGAAGAAGGCGAGAAGCTGGGCGACGTGATTGTCCCCGAGGGCAAAGTTGGATTCGCCACCGTATGCAGTGCGACGATAAACGGCGTCCTTCTAAAGGCGGGCATACCGATGGACTCCCGCTTCGGGGGGATCCTGGAGATACGCGACTCGCTGCCGCGTCGATTTGTCGCCATCATCCACTACGCGGGCTCGTCGCTGGACCCGTCGCTGGCCTACATCAAGGCGCACATGACGAGCGTCCGCGAGGCGGCGGCCACCGGCAACGGCAAGATCCTGGCCAACTTCCGCGAGATCCCGGGAGCGGCCAAGCCGATGGCCGAGGAGCTGGTGGCGAAGCTGAAGGCGATAGGTATCGGCGGCGTGGTGATGGTCGGCTACACCAGTCAGCCGGTCTGTCAGATTCCTGTCGGCCTGAACAAGGTCGGCGTAATCCTCGACGGCGGGCTGAATCCACTGGCGGCCGCCGAGGAGGCGGGCATCGAGGCGGACAACATCGCCAACAGCGGCACCATGGATATGATGCGATTGGGGAGCTTCTGGGATATCTAGAGCTTCCTCTGCGTCACTTCGCGGCAAGGAGCGTTCCGAATAGGGGCGCTCTTGTCCTATACTGCGTCAGGCGACCGGCGGATAGCAAGGAGAACGAGCTATGGTGATGGAGCGCTTCGACCTCACGGGCAAGGTTGTCGTTGTCACGGGCGCCGCGCGCGGCCTCGGCAAGCAGATGACGCTGGCGCTGGCAAAGGCGGGCGCGGACATTCTCGTCGCCGACCTGCTGACGGCGCAGAACGAGCAGACCGCCGACGAGGTGCGCGCACTGAGCCGTCGCGCTGCTGCCGTCACTGTCGATGTGCGCGACTCCCATCAGTGCGACGACCTGATCGAGCGCTGCCTCAAGGAGTTCGGCCACATAGACGTTATGTTAAGCAACGCCGGCATCGGCGAGGGACGCGGCCTCAACAAGCCTCTTTGGGAGGTGAGCGACGACGACTGGGCAGATACCATCGCCATCAACCTGTCCAGCGCCTTCTACTGTGCCCGCGCCGCCTCGCGGCCTATGATCGACCAGGGCCGGGGCGTGATCATCAACCTCGGCTCCGGCACGGCCCTTCGCGGCGCCCCGCTCATCTTTCCCTATGCGGCGGCGAAGGCGGCCGTCATATCGCTAACGAAGTCGCTGGCGATGCTGCTGGCGCGCCACAACATACGCGTCAACTGCATCATCCCGGGCGAGTTCGCGCGGCGACCGTCGGAGAGCGAGGAGGAGCAGCGCTTTTGGGCCGACCGGGGGCGCTTCTTCCCGGCCCAGCGCGTCGGCGAGCCGTGGGAGCTCGGGCCGCTGGCGGTGTTCCTGGCCTCCGACGCTTCGAGCTACATGACGGGTCAGGGCATCCCCGTCGACGGCGGCTTCCTCAGCGGGGGCTATGCGCCCGCATCGTTCGCCCCTGTCGTCCTCACCCGATAGCACGGGCACGATCGTTCGGCCGGCGTGTCGCATCATCCCGCGCATATAGGGAACTGCCACTATATAGATCGGCGCAGCGCTTGCCGATATCTCTGTAAGCCACAGCAATGTAGCTTCCTTACTGCTATTCAATCGGGAGGTAGGACGCGATGTACAAGAGAATGTTGGTCCCGGTAGACGGGTCTCTTCGCTCGGAGGTGGTGGTATCCCATGCTGCCGAGACGGCGAAGGCATTCGGATGCAGCATCAGACTCCTAACGGTCGTTGACCTCGACAAGCGCAACGGCAAGGTGGCGCAGGATAATCACAGCGACGAGGCGGCCAGCCTGGCCTGGGTTGAGTCGCAGATAGAGGAAGCCGAGAACCACCTGCGACCTGTTGCGGAGCGCTTCGAGGAGCATGGGCTGAAGCCGGAGATGGAAGTGCGCTTCGGGAACCCGCCTGCCGAGATCTTGAAGGCGGCGGCCGAGTACGGCACCGACATCATCGCCATGGCCACGCGCTCGCGACGCGGCGTCGCGCGGCTCATGTTCGGCAGCGTCGCCGACCAGGTCCTCAGGGAATCGCATGTGCCCGTCCTGCTCATAACGGCGGCTTAGCGACGAGCTTACCGCCGCCTGGCAGGACCGTAATCAGGGAGTCCACGATAGGAAGTGACGGCCGTAACCCGGCCGTCGCTTCTTTGTATCCGTCCCCGCGACAGAGAACGGCCACCGGCGAGGTTCTCTCGCCGGTGGCCTCAGTGATATCTGAGCCGGCTCTCTCCGGCCATGGTCTCTGCAGGCGGGTTCTTCCCGCTAGCAGCGGACCTACTTCTTGACTACGCCCAAAGGCAGCAGGTCCTTGCCCCAGGTGTCGTTGACGATCAGCGCAAACGAGGCGTACAGGGCAGCGCCGGCAGTGAAGAGTCCTACATAGCCGGCGCTCTTCTGAATGGTGCTGTTGCCGGTGTGGTCACCCAGGGCCAGCAGGTAGAAGAGGATAGCCAGCGACGCGAAGACGACCATCAACGCCACCGATATCCTCATTGTGCCGACGAACATGTAGGTCGTGAAGATTCCCCAGCCAATCAGGAACACGGTCATCCCCGCTTCCGCCGACGTGGCAGGCAGAGCGCCGTTTATCTGCAATATCTTCATCACGGCGAAGGCCAGCCAGAATGCACCGAAGGAAGTGAAAGCGGTCGCTCCGAAAGTATTGTTCTTCTTGAACTCCCACATGCCGGCCAGCAACTGGGCAAGACCGCCGTAGAAGAGGCCAACGGGCAAGACCATTCCAATGTCAGAAGCGTTGATGATTTTTGCATTTACTACGTTGAGCAACAGCGTGGTCAGACCGAAGGCGGCGAGACCCAGGGGAGCGGGGTTCGCAATCGTTTCGGTGACCGTAATGGCTTTGCCCTTTAGTCCCTCGACCTCTCGCTTCAGGGCTTCGAGTTTAGCCTCGATGTCGTTTGCCACGTAAGAAACCTCCTATTTCCTGCTTCGCTTGCCGATTGGGTCTCGTATACCATGTCTCCTGTTTTTAAGTCTACTGGTCGACGAGGTGTAATCACGTGGTCCCGACGAGGCAGGAAGCGCTTTCAAAGGGATCATTTGTGGGGGCATTCGGGGGATGACTGGGCACCCGCTCTTTCGGGCGGGTGCCCAGTTCTTGGCTCTATTGTGGGTTATCCTACGGCCGCGTCCGCCTGGTTTTCCCTGAACAGGAGGACAGTTGCTCCCTAATGAAGGTCAATCACCGTGTCCAGGCCGGCGGGTGTCGTCCTGGCGATGACCATTGTGCCACCGAGCGACGGCTTCACCTCCAGGGTGAAGGGCTGGTTTGCCGCCAACGTCTCCAGACTGACGTCGACGGTTATCTCCGCGAGCTCTCCCGCCTCCATCAGGTCATCGCCGTCGCCGACCAGCCAGTCGACTGTCCAGACCATGTTGGGGTTGTTGGTGTCGGAGTCGCGGTAGTCGATGACCACCTTGTTGCTGACGGCGAGGGGATCCAGGTTCACAGGCTCGCCGCCGGCCGCGTTGGCAAGGTCGAAGACGAGAGTCTCCACGATCGTGCCATCGGTGTTGCCGATCACGCTGCCACGAAGTTCCAGCGTGCCCCTGGTCTTCTGCAGTCCCGAGTAGACCGCCTCCTTGCCCCGCTCAGCGCTAAACAGACCGGTGCTCAGCACGACGAACGCGAAGACGGTCGCCACGACTACGAAGGCGATCAATATGATGGCGGTCTCCAGACCGGTGATGCCTTCCTCTTCCCTTGTTGCCCGTTTCAGTAGCTTAAGTATTCTGCTCATTCACTCCCTCCTTATTCGGAGCAGGGCCCGGTGCGACGCGGCCCACCTCCCGCCTGCTGGGGCGGGACTTGCGGCGACCATCCTCCTGGCCGCCGTTCCAACCGTTTGGGGTCTATCTGTGTGTCGATACTCAGGAGGGCTGGATGAAGGGTGTCTGCACCCGACTTAACTTGGGGGGTAACCCCTCAATGGATTCGAGGGGGAGGAATTAGATTCGGCTACCAGATGCCAAGTTCGATCCTCGCGTCTTCGCTGGCCATCGTGCGCGGGTCCCAGGGCGGGTCGAAGGTGAGCGATAGATCTACTTCACGCACGCCGGGCACATCCAGCGCGGCCGCGCGAATCTGTTCCGCGATGACCGGCGCCAGGGGACAGGCCGGGCTGGTGAGCGTATAGGTGACGCGCACAGCGGCGCCGTCGATTTCGATCGCGTAGATGAGCCCCAGGTCGACGACGCTGAGCCGCATCTCGGGGTCGAGCACATCCCGCAGGCGCTCGCGGACCACGTCCTCGGAGAAGAACACGGCTAGCCCTCCTCTTGAGCCTCGCCGCGGCGGCCGAGCAAGTCGAGGAGGGCGTGCCAGGCAAGAGTCGCGCACTTCACACGCACGGGGTACTTGGCCACGCCGGTGAACGCTTCCAGGTCGCCGAGCCCGTCCGAAGGCTGGAAGTCGGGGTCGGTCATCATGCGGGCGAAGGTGTCGATGAGCGAGCGCGCCTCCGCAACCGTTCTCCCCTTCACCGCCTCCGTCATCATGGAGGCAGAGGCCTGGCTCAACGAGCAGCCGCGGCCTTCGAAGCCAACGTCGGCCATGACCTCGCCGTTGAAGTGCACTTCTACGGCAATCTCGTCGCCGCAGAGCGGGTTGAAGCCCTCACCGACGACCTTCGGCTCGGCGACAGGACGGCGGTTCCGCGGCCGTCGGTAGTGGTCGAGGATCAGGTCTTTGTATAGCTCGTCAAGCTCTGGTTCGGGCGTCGATGACATCGCCGAAAAACCTCGCCGCTTCTTGAATTCCCTCCGCCAGGACGTCGATTTCCTCGCGGCGGTTGTAGACGTACAAGCTGGCGCGCGCTGTCGCCGGGACACCCAGCCGGTTCATAAGGGGCTGCGCGCAGTGGTGACCGGCGCGAATCGCGATGCCGTAGCTATCCAGGACGGTTCCCAGGTCGTGGGGGTGAAGCTCCCCGTAGTTGAAGGAGATGGCGCAGCCGCGGTCAGAGGGGTCGCGCGGTCCGTACAGCTTCAAGTTCGGTATCTGCGACAGCACGTCTAACGCGTACGTCGTCAGCGCTTCGTCGTGGCGGCGCACCGCGTCCATCCCGATCCCCTCGAGATAATCGATGGCGGCGCCGAAAGCGATAACGTCGGCGATGTTAGGCGTTCCCGCCTCGAAGCGCCACGGGAGTTCGTTCCAGGTAGTCTCTTCCAGGGTTACCTTGCTGATCATGTGACCGCCGGTCAAGAAGGGTGTCATATCGTCAAGGACGCTACGCCGCACGTAGAGCACGCCTACGCCGGTGGGCCCGAGCATCTTGTGTCCGGAGAAGGCGAGGAAATCGCAGTCCAGGTCCTGAACGTCGACGGGCATGTGCGCCACGCTCTGCGCACCGTCGACGAGGACGAGGGCGCCGTGCCGGTGCGCGGCGTTCGCTATCTCGCGCACGGGGTTGATGGTGCCCAGCGCGTTCGACATCTGGGTCAGGGCCACTAGCCGCGTCTTCTCGCCGATAAGCTCTCGCCAGTCGTCGCGCAGCCGGCCTTCGTCGTCGATGTCGACGAAGCGGAGGACGGCGCCGGTCTCCTTCGCCAGTACCTGCCAGGGCACAATGTTGCTGTGGTGCTCCATGACCGTGAGGACGATCTCATCGCCGGCGCGGATGTGCGTGCGCCCCCAGGCGTATGCGACGAGGTTTATCGACTCCGTCGCGTTTCGCGTGAAGATGATGCTTACTTTGTCCGGCGCGTTGATGAAGCGCCGCACCTTCTCGCGGACCTCTTCATAGCGCGCGGTCGCCTCCTCGGCGAGGGTGTGCAGGCCGCGATGGATGTTGGCGTTGTAACGCTCGTAGTACTCGACGAGGGCGTCGATGACGGCCAGTGGCTTCTGGCTGGTGGCGGCGTTGTCCAGGTAGACCAGCGGCTTGCCGTGGACCGTGCGCTGCAATATGGGGAAGTCCTTTCTTATAGATTCGACGTCAAACATCACGCCCTCCTTCGAGGGACACCCTCACGTCGCCACCGGCCACCTCGACAGCATAGGTGCGAACGGGCAAGACAGCCGGTAGCACCACCGCACGGCCGCTGCGCACGTCGAAGCGGGCGCCGTGGCGCGGGCACTCGATCTGGCCGTCGCAGAGCTTGCCGCTGCCGAGCGGGCCGCCGTCGTGCGTGCACACGTCGTCGACGGCGTAGTAATCGCCATCGACGTTGCAGACGGCTATCCGCCGGCCATCGATCTCCACGGCTTTCACGCTCCCCGGAGGAACGTCCCCGGTCTCCGCGGCTTTCACGAAATCCGGCATCGCTAGGCCACCTTCGCCAGCAGCCGGCGCTCCAGCGCGCGGCCGATGCCGTCGTTAGCGCTGACCGGTGTCAGGCGCTCCAGCCCTTGCCGTAAGAAGCCATCGACGATTGCCTGCGTCGCGTCCTGGCGGGTAAGGCCGCGCGACATCATGTAATAGAGCTGCTCCTCGTCGACGGAGCTGATGGTGGCGCCGTGGCTGCATCGCGTCACGTCGTGCGCCTCAATCTCGAGGACGGGGATTTGCGCTACGCGGGCGCTTTCACCTAGGAGGAGGTTCTGGCTGCTCTGGTTGGCATCGCTCTCGGCGGCGCCCCTGCGAATGCGCGTCAGGCCGTTCCACACAAGGCGGGCGCCGTCTTTCAGCACGGACTTGAAGAGGAGATCGCTGGTGGTATTCGCCGCCCGATGGTCCTGTACCGTCGCGTAGTTCATGTGCTGCTCGCCGCCGGCCAGGAAGAGACCGACGATGTTCGCGCTCGCGCCCGGCGCCGATAGCACCGCTTCCACGTTCGCTTTCGCGGAGCGACTCCCGCTGCCGATAAGCCCGATCTCCAGCCGGCTGTCGGCGCCCAGCACCGCGCGGATCGTCGAGAAGCTGTTCACGTTCTTGCCCCAGTCCTGCACGCCGATGTAGCGCACGGTCGCGCCGTCACGCACGAGGAGCTCGACGACGGCGCTGCTCAGGCCCGGCCGGACGTCGTCGTGCGAGGCGTGCTCTTCGATAAGGGTGACGCTGCTCCCCTCTTCGGCGACGATGAGCGTGTGCGGGAAGACGGCGACGCCGCCGCTGCGGCTCAGGCCCACGGCGGCGTGAAGCGGGACGCTTATCTGAGCACCAGCGGGGACGTATAGGAGGACGCCGCCCCGCCAGAGCGCGGCGTGTAGCGCGACGAACTTCCAAGAAATCGGCTGCACGGCCTCCGTCATGAAATACGGCCGTAAAAGCTCGGGATGCTCTCTGGCCGCGGCGTGCAGGTCGCTGAAGACGATCCCCTGTCGTTCCAGGTCCGCCGCCAGCCTGCGACTAATCGTCACGCCGTCTCGCTGATCGATCTCGCCCGCGTAGCCGTCACGCCCGCGGCGTCGCGGCGCAGGCAGGTTTGTGACCGCACCCGGAAACAGCCGCACGCCTTCCAGGCTGAGGGCGCTGCGATCGGTCCGGCGCCACTCTTCTTCCTCGCCGCTGGGCGGCAGTATGTCTTCGTACAGGCGCCAGGCCTTGAGGCGGTGCTGCAAGAGCCAGATTGGCTCTTCGTGACGGGCCGAAAGCTCCTCGATGGCCTGCCGCTTTCGAAGCGATACGGAGTCAAGCATCGTCGTTATCCGATTGCCCCTTCGAGTTGGAGCTCGATGAGGCGGTTCAATTCTACGGCGTACTCCATGGGCAGCTCTTTGACGATCGGCTCCACGAAGCCGTTGACTATCATCTTCGTCGCCTCCTGCTCGTCGATGCCGCGACTCTGTAGGTAAAAGAGTTGCTCCTCGCTGACCTTGCTCACGCTCGCCTCGTGGCTAACGCTGGAATCGCGCTCGTCGATCTCCATCGTCGGATAGGTGTCGGAGCGCGAGTCTTCATCGAGGAGGAGGGCGTCGCAACGGACACTGGAGCGCATACCCTTCGCGCCGCGATACGCCCGCACCAGGCCGCGGTAGCTGGCCCGTCCGCCGTCCTTGCTGACGGACTTCGACGTTATGACCGAGGTGGTGTAGGGCGCGGCATGGACGGCCTTGGCGCCGGCGTCCTGGTGCTGCC
>JALHUB010000224.1 GCA_022865685.1 Dehalococcoidia bacterium
CACCACGGCCACCCGCTCCTCCCTCAGCAGCTCCTCCGCGAACGCCTCGTCGGATAGGCCCGTGACGGAGACCGACGGGAAGGCGTAGAAAGCGCCGCGTGGCTCGAAGCACTTCAGGCCGATGTCGTTGAAGCCGGCCACGATTAGTCGACGCCGCCGGTCGTACTCCGCGACCATGCCCCGGACGTCCTCTTCGCCGTTGCGCAGCGCTTCGACGCCCGCGTGCTGCGAGGTCGTCGGCGCGGACATCATGACGTACTGGTGCGCCTTCATCATCCCTTCGAGCACGTTGGCGGGTGCGGCGGCGTAGCCCAGGCGCCAGCCGGTCATGGCGTAGGCCTTGGAGAAGCCGCCGAGGAGTATCGTGCGCTGCTGCATGCCGGGCAGCGAGGCGAAGCAGGTGTGCTTCAGGCCGTACACCAGGCGGTCGTAGATCTCATCCGAGACGACGAAGAGGTTGTGCTTCTCGGCCAGCTCGGCGACGGCGAGCAGGTCGTCGCGCTCCATGACGGCGCCCGTCGGGTTCGACGGGTAGCCCAGCAGGATCGCCTTCGTGCGCGGCGTGATGCGCTCTTCGAGGGCGGCGGCCGTGACCTTGAAGGCGTTGGCGTCGCTCGTGGGCACGGGGACGAAGACGCCGTCGGCGAGGGTGACGCAGGCGGGATAGGCGACGAAGTGCGGGTCGGGGCAGAGCACCTCGTCACCGATGTCGAGGAGCGTCTGCATGGCGATGTTCAGCCCCTCGCTGACGCCGGTCGTGACGATGATCTCGTTCGCCGGCTCGTAGTAGACGTCGTAGTGGTGCTGGAGGTGGCGCGAGATCGCCTGGCGCAGCTCGATGATGCCGTAGTTCGACGTGTAGTGCGTCTGCCCGTCCTCGATCGACTTCACGGCGGCGTTGCGGATGATGGCCGGCGTCACGAAGTCGGGCTGGCCGACGCCCAACGAGATGACGTCGTCCATGCTGTCGAGGATGTCGAAGAAGCGCCGTATGCCGGATGCCGAAAGGCACTGCACGCGCTGCGAGATGTTGCCGCGTCGGGTGATGTTCGATAGATGGCCGTCGCTCATTTTTTGCTCACTCCCAACCAGGTGTCTCGATGCGGGTAATAGTACAGGATCAGTCGCTGTTTGTCTTCCAGGGTCACGTCGAAGACCAGCCGCTCTTCCTGCCGGTACTGTCGGTTGATGCGCGAGACCGCCAGCCGCCGGCCTTCGAGCTCGACCCACTGCGGCCGTTCGCCGTAGCGACCACCCGAATAGCAGCCCACGTTCAGCGGCTGCTCCACGATGGACCTCCTACGCCTCCAGCAATCTCAGCGTCGTGTCGTAGGCGAAGCCGACGGCGCGCAGGCAGACGTTGATGCGCACGTCGGACGCGCGGAACGCCTTCAGGCCGTCGGGCGTCGACAGGTCGAAGCCCGTGAGCTCGCGACAGTTGATGTTGCCCATCTCGTCGCGGAAGGCGCGCAGGAAGCGTTGAGTCAGGGCATTGGCGGCGTCGTCCTGCTGCCACTGCCCGGGCTCCTCGCGCCCGTACTTGACGCCGATGCACATGACGGCGCCGACGACAGCGCCGCAGACCTCGCCGCTACGGCCCATGCCGCCGGCGAAGGCCGTCGCGATGCGGGGGACCAGATCGTTCTTGATTCCCAGTTTCTGGCACACGGCCAGCAGTACGGACTCTGATCAGTGATAGCGATTGGCCATTAGCTGTTGTGCAGGGTTCAGGTCCATTTTCTCCTCCTCGCCAACTACAAATGCGCCAATACGATCATGAATCTCACCCGCGGCAAAGCCGATATCAGGAATTAGAGCGGAGGGTGGGCGTTGTGCCAGGCGGTGGCCTGCTCGTAGGCGTAGGCTACACGAAACAGCGAACCCTCGTCAAAGGGCTTCGCCAGCACCTGCACGCCCACCGGAAGCCCGTCGGAGAAGCCCGCCGGCACCGATATCCCCGGTATGCCGGCGATGTTCACCGGCAACGTGAAGATGTCGCTGAGGTACATGGCGTAGGGGTCGTCGACCTTCTCGCCGATTCGGAAGGCGGGCGTCGGTGTCACCGGCGTCACCAGCGCGTCGTACTTCGCGAAGGCGGCGTCGAACTCGCGGCGGATCAGGGTGCGCACCTTCTGCGCCTTCAGGTAGTAGGCGTCATAGTAGCCGGCGGAGAGGGCGAACGTGCCGAGCATGATGCGCCGCTTCACCTCGTCGCCGAAGCCGTACTGGCGCGTCCGCTCCATGTTGTCCCACATGCTCTCGCCTTCCTGGTAAGAGAAGCCGTACTTGACGCCGTCGTAGCGGGCCAGGTTCGCCATCGCCTCGCTGGGCGCGATGATGTAGTAGACGGCGAGGGCGTAGGGCGTTGTCGGCAGGGAGACGTCGCGGTCGACGGTCGCGCCTAGCGACTGCATGACAGTGACCGCTTCCTCGAAGGACTGTCGCACCGAGGCGTCCATCTCGTCCGGCAGGTACTCGCGGGGGATGCCTATGCGCATCCCCCTGAGATCGCGCTGAAGGAAGTGGGTGAAGTCGGGCATCTCGACGTTCGCGGAAGTCGAATCGCAGGCGTCGTAGCCGCCGATGCAGTTGAGCGTGATGGCAGCGTCCTCGACGTCGCGCGTGAGGGGCCCGATCTGGTCGAGGGAGCTGGCGAAGGCGACGAGCCCGAACCGGCTGACGCGGCCGTAGGTCGGCTTGAGCCCGACGACGCCGCAAAACGCCCCCGGCTGTCGTATGCTGCCGCCGGTATCGGAGCCGAGCGCGACGCTGCACTCGCCGGCCGCCGCCGCCGCCGCGGAGCCGCCGGAGGAGCCGCCGGGCACGCGCTCGAGGTCCCACGGGTTGTGCGTTGGGAAGAAAGCGGAGTTCTCGGTCGACGAGCCCATCGCGAACTCGTCCATGTTCGCCTTGCCGACGATGACCGCGCCGGCGTCGAGGAGGCGTCGCGTGACGAAGGCGTCGTAAGGCGGTACGAAGTTCTCCAGCATGCGCGAGCCGCAGGTGGTGCGAATGCCCTTCGTGCATATGACGTCCTTGACGCAGACGGGGACGCCGGTTAGCGGCG
Organism: Dehalococcoidia bacterium; assembly: GCA_022865685.1. Taxonomy (GTDB): domain Bacteria; phylum Chloroflexota; class Dehalococcoidia; order DSTF01; family JALHUB01; genus JALHUB01. The sequence continues at coordinate 3,068 of JALHUB010000224.1, forward strand.
CGACCTCGCCGCGGGCGATGCGGGCGTCGGCGGCGTCGGCCTGCCGGAGCGCGATATCTTCCGTGACGCTGACGTACGCCTTTACGCGCCCTTCGACCTCGCGGATGCGCGCCAGCACGGCCTCGGTGAGCTGCCGCGAGGTGACCTCGCGCTCGCGGAGGAGGCGGCCCGCCTCGTGTGCCGTCAAATAGTGAAGGTCCAGCGTCTGCTCCTCAGGATCCCGCCGAACTGGCTCGGCGATTTCACTTGCTCGGTTTCCATGCCGCGTCCCTCCGTAGGCGGGCAGGCCTTCAGGGCGCGGTGGTGATTCTCTTCCGCCCGCGAGGCCGCACTACTCGAG
>JALHUB010000225.1 GCA_022865685.1 Dehalococcoidia bacterium
CACGGGCAGCGGCAAGACCTTCACCATGGCCTCCGTCGTCGCCCGCGTCCAGCGCCCGACGCTCGTGCTCGCGCCGAACCGCACGCTTGCCGCGCAGCTCGCCTCCGAGTTCAAGGACTTCTTCCCGGAGAGCTCCGTTGAGTACTTCGTCAGCTACTACGACTACTACCAGCCCGAGGCCTACGTCCCGCGCACCGATACCTACATCGCCAAGGACGCCGATATCAACGACGAGATCGACAAGCTGCGCCACGCCGCCACTCGCGCCCTCTTCGAGCGACGCGACGTGCTCATCGTCGCCTCGGTGTCGTGCATCTACGGCCTCGGCGAGCCGGAGGAGTACCACAGCTTCACCCTCACCTTCCGCGCCGGCGAGCCCTTCAACCGCGATCGCGCCGTCCGCCGACTCGTCGACATGCAGTACGACCGCAACGACATGACCCTCACCCGCGGCCACTTCCGGCTGCGCGGCGACTCCCTCACCGTCATGCCCGCCTACGAGGAGACCGCCGTCCGCATCGACTTCCTCGACGACACAGTGGAGCGCATCATCGAGCTCGACCCCCTCACCGGCGAGCTGCTCGCCGAGCGCGACCGCATCGACATCTACCCGGCGAAACACTTCGTGACTTCGCAGGACAAACTCAACGCCGCTATCGAGGACATCGAGAAGGAGTTGGAGGGGCGTGTCGGCGAGCTGCGGGCGCAGGACAAGCTGCTGGAGGCCGCCCGCCTAGAGGAGCGCACGCGCTACGACCTGGAGAGCCTGCGCGAGGCCGGCTACTGCTCCGGCATCGAGAACTACTCCCGCCACCTGGCGCGACGCCCGGCCGGCAGCACGCCCTGGACGCTGCTCGACTACTTCCCGGACGACTTCCTCATGTTCATCGACGAGTCGCACATCAGCATCCCGCAGGTGCGCGGCATGTACTTCGGCGACCTCTCGCGCAAGCAGACGCTGGTCGAATACGGCTTCCGCCTGCCCTCGGCTCTGGACAACCGTCCGCTCAACTTCCACGAGTTCGAGGAGCACCTGAGCCAGGTCGTCTACGTCTCGGCGACGCCGGGGCCGTACGAGCGCGAATGCAGCAGGCAGACCGTCGAGCAGATCGTGCGGCCCACCGGCCTCATCGACCCATCGGTCGAGGTGAAGCCGACCGCCGGCCAGATCGACGACCTCATCGAGCAGATACGTGTCCGCGTCGAGCGCGGCCAGCGCGTCCTTGTGACGACGCTGACGAAGAAGATGGCTGAGGACCTGTCCGACTACCTGATCGAGATGGGCGTGCGCACGCACTACCTGCACTCGGAGATCGACACCCTGGAGCGCGTCGAGATCCTGCGCGACCTGCGCGCCGGCGTCCACGACGTCGTCGTCGGCATCAACCTCCTGCGTGAGGGGCTCGACCTGCCGGAGGTCAGCCTCGTCGTCATCCTGGACGCCGACAAGGAGGGCTACCTGCGCTCGCGCGACTCGCTCATCCAGACCATCGGCCGCGCATCGCGCCACATCGACGGCCACGTCATTATGTACGCCGACGCGGTCACCGGGTCGATGCGCCAGGCGATCGACGAGACGTACCGGCGCCGTCGCATCCAGCTCGCCTACAATAAGGAGCGCGGCATAACGCCGCAGGGCATCCGCAAGGCGATACGTGACATAACGGATCGCGTGAAGAAAGTAGCGGAGGAGAGGGCGCCTTACACCGTCGCAGGCGCGATTCCAAGGGAGGAAATGCCGCGCATCATCGCCGACCTGGAGAGCCAGATGAAGGCGGCGGCAAAGCAGTTGGAGTTCGAGCGGGCGGCGCTCCTGCGCGACGAGATCGTCGAGCTACGCAAGCTGTTGGTCAGCGACCCGGACGCCCTCCACGAGTTCGCCGCTGCCGCCGGCCGTCCCGGCCCGCTCTTCAAGAACGGCGGTCGCCGCGGGCGTCGCCCCTACCGCCGTTGACAACGCTCGTTCAGCGGATCTTTCTTAGGCAAGTATATCGACCTGTCCTCTTCTCATCCACCCATCCGTTTGACGAGCCTACCACGCCATGCTAACTTGAAATGTTAGGGCGTTGTTGATGCCCGCAATCGGAGGAAGCGCATCGTGCCACCGTCCGACCCCCTTATCCCGCCGGCCGGCGTCGAGGACATCGACCACCACATCGGCTCGCTCCTGCCTGCAGGCCAGTACAGCGCCGCGCCGCCGACGCCCATCATCTGCCCCAACTGCGGCGGCGTCGTCGCCGAGGGCTCGCGCTTCTGCGGCCAGTGCGGTCGCGCCCTCGGCCTGCCCGTGCGCACGACGACCGAAGCGACGGTCACCATCCTCTTCACCGATATCCAGGGCTTCTCCGACCTCACGTCGTCCGTCGGCGACCAGGAGGCGCTCGACGCCCTCAAGCGTCACAACCAGATCGTCCGCGCCCAGATCCAGAACCACGGCGGCGCCGAGATCAAGTACCAGGGCGACGGCTTCATGGTCGCCTTCCCCAGCGCCCGTCGCGCGGTCCTCTGCGCTATCGACATCCAGCGTAAGATCGCCGAGCAGAACCGCGAGAACCCTACCCGGTCGATTGTCCTGCGCATGGGCCTGAACTCCGGCGACGTCCTGCGCGACGAGCAGGACCTCTTCGGCGCTGCCGTCAACCTGGCGGCGCGCATCGCGGAGAAGGCGAAGGGGAACCAGATACTGATGTCGGAGCTCGTGAAGGAGCTGGCGGGGCCATACCCGGGGTTCAAGGTCGCGGACCGAGGGAAGCACGTGATCAAGGGCTTCCCCGGCCGCTACAAGATCTTCGAAGTCGCCTGGCAGACCTAGTCTGCTAGGCCGCTCGCCGCCTCCTCACGCGCCAGACTGCGAGGGCCAGCGCTAAGGCGACACCGCCCGCGATGATTCCGAGAATCGCCGTCGCGCTCACGCTGGGAGAGGCGCCACCATCGGAGCCTGCGCTGAGGTGCGTATCCGGATGCGGGAACTCCGCCATGCCACCGACCGGCGAGATGCCCACTTGGTCCCTTATCTCCTGCGCCGTCAGCGCTCTGTTGTAGATGCGCACGTCGTCCACCGTGCCTTTGAACCAGTACCGTTGTTCTGGGTAGCAAGTGTCATAGGCGTTTCTGCCGAGCTGCAGGGGGTTGCTGTTGGTGCCCAGGGTTCCGGGCACCGCACGGCTGGCAGTTTCTTGGCCGTCGATGTATACCTTCTTCACCGATCCATCAAAGGTGGCCGCGTAGTGGAACCAAGTGCCAAGTGGAACAGTTGAGTTCGACAGCAGCATGTCAAATCCAGTGCCAATGGTGGTTCCCCACCCGGCAGTGACACCGTTTGACTCCATTTCAAAGGCCCACGCACTCTTCCATTCGCCAGGACATGCGAACCACTTCGAGACGAGCTCCTGAACATACCCAGTTGTGCCGTCCACCCTCACCCCGGCCGCAACCGCTGCTCCGGTGGTAAGGTCGAGGGTATCGTCATCCGGCACTTCGACGTAGTCATCCGTGCCGTCGAAATGGAGGGCAGAGCCGTCGCGCCCGGCTACCCAGGTGGGGCCGTAGAGCGCTCCAGCGTTGCCGTTGCCGCTGGAGTCCGCCGCCGCCGTGCCGGAGCCTTCATCGAGCTTCCAGTGGGCGACCAAGCTTGGGTCAGGGGTGGGCGCGCCCGGCGTCGAGGTAGGCGTGGGAGTGGGCGTGGTGGTCGGCGTTGGTGACGGCGCTGGTGTCATGCTGATGTTCACGGTGCCGCCGGAGCAGGATATGTCCTTGCTGGCGCCACAGGTACCCATCTCAACGCCGCATGAATCGCCAAGGGTGTTCTCAGATGCGTCGCCAAACGACAGGCTGTCCACCCCCGCGGCAACGGTTTGGAAGTTGATGACTGCCAGCACACCCCACGTCTCATTGTCACCCAGTCGGTAAAGGCCAGCCCCACTTAAGCAAGCGATGAAAGCCTCCCCCTGGCCAGGCCCTGACTCCAGGTCTTTGTCAGCCGTGGGCTCGGCCGCCCCAAGGATGTTGCAGTCCCAGCCCTCGCCCAGGCCGTCGCCCCAAGTTGTCGCCCCAGCGTTCGCGTCTGGGTTGTCGTCCAGGCAGTTGTTGGTAGTGCAGGATATCTCCGGCGCAAAGTTGAGGTAGTCATCATACAGCACCGTGGCGGAGAACACGGCGACAGCTTGCTGCAGACCCCCGACACATATGGCCACCTGGTAGGACTCACCAAGTGCGCGGTCGGCGGAGTCGTCAATGGGGTCGCATGGCCCGGAGCCGTTTGACACGTTCATGTCCAGGGCCAGGGCCAGGGCGCCCTGGCCCGCTGCCGGCTCTGCACTCCCACCCAAACGCAGCACGGCCATCCCTGCCGCAGCCAGGACAACCAGCATCGCGAATCCCAACGCAGCCAAGAAAAGCAGACTGCCTTGCTTCCTATTCCTTAGAGGCCCCATCATGCACCTCTCCCTGGCCGCTTGCGACCAGCATGGCCGGCATATCGGAAGCCTGCCCTTGGCTACGACCGACGCCCGGCGCCGGATTCAGCTGTGCCCGGCGTACCGTTGGCATCTTCCGCAGCCCCAGTCGTTAGTGTTCGAAGAAGAGGGGCGCTCCCGTACAGCCCCCGCTCCTAGCCCTCCGGCCCGCACGTGGAGGGCCACTTTAATGGCCCCGAGTTCTTCACTGCGAGCATCACATCCACGACGGTCACCAGCCCGTTCTTGTCAATGTCCAGAATGGAGTCGGAGACGGGATCGGGCGGGGGGATTAGATTGAAGGCCCTGTTGGCGATGAAAAATAAATCTCCCACGTTTGCCGTGCGGTTGCCGTCGACGTCGACAATCTCTATCCAGTCCTCGCAGCCGTCGCCGTCGCTGTCCTTGTTGGCGACCCCCGTGCCGTAACCAAACGCCTCCACCTGATCGATGATCTCGCAGGCGGCACCGCCGCCTGTGCCCCAGCCGTTGTCCGAGTCTGCGTCGACAATGCTGCCGCCACTCTGGCATACTATCCCGTCGCCGTCGACGTCCATTTCGACGCCATTCTCAAGGCCGTCGTACTCGGCGTCCCAGGCCGGATAGGCCCCCTGTGCCGGCACGTTGATTTGGCAACCCCTGTAGTAGACCTGCTGCGCGGCTCCCCAGGCGGGCCATGCAGCGGGGTCGTTCGGGTTCGTGCCGAGCCTCCACTCCGCGCCGTCGTTGACCGTGTCGCCGTCGGTGTCGGGCTTCAGCGGATTGCTGGCTACCTTGCCGCCGGTGGTGTCGTTCTCGTACGCATCGGTCGCGCCGTCATTGTCGTCGTCTTCGTCGCAGGCGTCACCTAGCTTGTCCTGGTTGGGGTTGCTTGCGTCGAGGTTGGGGATCTTGATGCCGTTGTCCCGGCGCTTGCCGTCGTTGTTCTCCTGTCCTGGGTTGGCCACAGTCGGGCAGTTGTCGTCCAGGTTCACGCTCTCACCCGTCTCGGCGCTGCCAGCAGCTGCGGCGAGGTAGTCGTCGTCCGGCCGGTCGAGGAGGCCGTCGGCGTCGGAGTCCGTATCCGTCGGGTCGGTGAACTGGAACATCTCCACGAAGTCGGCAGCGCCGTCATCATCGGTGTCTGCATCCACTTGGCTGGAGCCCCAGGCCCACTCGATGCCGTCTAACAGGCCGTCGCAGTCCTGGTCAGCAGCGGTATCGTGCTGTACCCAGACAGGGTCCTCGCTATATCGCACCCAGTTCGGGCTACTATCGCAGGTGACGCCGGTCGGTGTGTCAACCGCGTCCACTGCGGGCCACCCCGGCTGGACGTGACCACCGTTCATGAGGCAGTCGCCGTCGGCGTCAACGTGAGTCTTGCCGCCGAGTGTTACGAGGTCGGGGTCATTCCAGCTTTCTTCCGGACTGATGAAACCGCTGTCGTCGGCGTCGCAATCGCCGTGGGTGGCGTCGCAGCCGTCGTCGTCCAGCCAGTAGCACTCGAGCTGAACGAAACGTTCGACGTAGCCGGTGTCAGAGGGGAAGCTTGGCGGGCTCTGGAATGACTTTCGCAGGTCCCCGGGCTGGTTGAGCGAGGTTGAGCCCACGCTCTGGAGGGCCGTCCAGCGCACGTATAGCCCGCTGTTGTCATCCAAACCATCCCAGTTGGCATCGACACCGTTGAGGGGCGGGTTGTTGTAGAGGGTGGTGATGGATTCGCTGGTCTGGGGGCTGTCCAGGCAGACGTTGGAGGGCGGAGTAGTCGGGGCGCCGCCAAGCTTGGTGGCGGCGACGAAGGCGCCCCCGCCGGGGGAGAAGGGGACTTGGGCGTAGACGGTGTTAAGGACGGAGTTTGTGGCCACCAAGGGCCAGGGGGGGACGGTGCCGATACAGATCATACCGATGTCCACTTTGTGGCGGGCGATCCAGGGCCATGGAGGCATGATCGGCAGGAGGAAGGCGGCCGGCCCGAGCGCCCCTTTGTTCGTGGTTGCCTCTAGCCAGGTCAGAGGCGTTTGAGCGATACCGTCGTACATGAGGTCGACTTGGCCGTCGCAGTTGACGTCTACGCTAGACCATACTGTTCCGAGGGGTTTAATCGGGACAAGGGGAGGGGGAGGGGAGACGTCGTACGGTGGGCCCGTATCCGGGTCAACCGAAAAGCCCGGCCCGGAGAATACTGCGGGTATGGTCGTGCGCTCACCCTTGAGGACCTGTGTGACAACCTGGCTCGCCGCTATGCTCTGGCCAAGCTGCGTCGTGCTCACCCCGCCAATGGCTTGCGCTGCGAACGGCTGGACGGGCCGCGGCATGTTGGCCCGGGTGACGCTGGAGTCCCGGACAACGCTGAACGAGGTCAGCGTCCCCGCCGCAATGACGGCGGCCAGCCCAAGAAGAAGCAGGCGTGTGACGTTTCGAGCGCGCATCGTGCACCTCCCGAAACTAATGCTGCCACCAGCGGTCCAGAGGATATCTGGAATATACTCCCGCTGGAGGATTTGTCAAGGGCCAATTCGTTCAGCCGTCATTTATTGACGAAAGCCTCCTGCGCTACCGGCAGGCAGGCAAACAAAACGCGCCAAATGGAATCCGACAGGCGCGCGATTTTCCCAACAATCAGACAATTAGAAGCTTCCCTCGTTGTCCTCCTCTCGCACCAGCACCTTCCGCGAGCTGCCGCCCTCCGACTCGCCGACGACCCCCTTCTCCTCCAGCATGTCCATCAGCCGCGCCGCCCGCGGATAGCCCACGCGCAGCCGCCGCTGTAGCATCGACGCCGACATCCGCGTGTGCTCCATCGCCAGCGTCCGCGCCCGCTCGTACAGCGGGTCGTCCACCCCGAACAGCTCGTCGACCTCAGCCTTCGACTCGTCGAGCAGGTCGTCGTACA
>JALHUB010000023.1 GCA_022865685.1 Dehalococcoidia bacterium
AGCAGCGTGAAGCGGCCGTCAGCGGTCGTGCCGCCCACTTCGACACCGAGGCGCGACCTCAGGTGGTCGAGCAGCGTCTCGTAATCCAGCAGCCAGCAGCTCACGCTGTCGCAGACCAGGATGACGTGCCTGCCGACGGGCTTGCGGAAGATAAGGTTATAGAACGTGGCCACCGAGTCGAGCTCCGCGGGCATCATCCGCAGGTACTCCGCCAGGTCGGCGAGCGTCTCGTCGGAGAGCCAGCCGCGGTGCGCCTGCACGGCCATCATGGCGTCGATGCAGGCTGCGCGCCTTCGCCCCGACATGGCGACCGTCGCGTCTATCTCCTGCCGTTCCTCTGCCGTCAGCACCAGCGCCTCCTCAACGGTCCACGTCCGACAGCACGTAGTCGATGCTGCCCAAAATCGCCATCAGGTCCGGGATCATCGCTTCCCGCGAGATCAGCGGCACCATCTGCAAATGCGGGAACGACGGCGTCCGGATGCGTGTGCGGTAGGACATCGTGCCGCCGTCGCTGATCAGGTAATAGCTGTTGTTCCCTTTTGTCGCCTCGACGCCGACAGACGCCTCGCCCGGCGGTATCACCGGCCCCCAGCTCACGCCGAGGAAGTGGGTGATGAGCGTCTCGATGTCGTGCATCGTGCGCTCTTTGAGGGGCGGCGTCGCCAGCGGGTGGTCCGACTTGTACGGGCCAGCCGGCATGTTGTCGACGCACTGCTGGATGATGCGCAGGCTCTGCCGCATCTCCTCGACGCGCACGACCGCGCGGTCGTAGCAGTCGCCGTTGACGGCGGTGGGGATCTCGAAATCGAATTGATCATAGCCTGAATAGGGACGGGTCTTGCGCCAGTCCCACTTGAAGCCGCAGGCGCGCAGCCCCGGGCCGGTAACGCCCCATTCGATGGCTTCGTCGAGCGTGTAGGCGCCGACCCCCTGCGTCCGCGCCTTGAAGATGCGGTTTTGCATCACAAGGCCGTCATATTCGGCCAGGCGGGCCGGCATGTAGGCGACGAAGTCGCGCATCATCTCATCCCAGCCGCGCGGCAGGTCCTGCGCCACGCCGCCGATGCGAAACCAGCCCGGGTGCATGCGGGCGCCGCAGATTGCCTCGATGATCGCCAAGGCGCGCTCGCGGTCGGTGAACATGTAGAAGACGGGCGACAGGGCGCCCACGTCGCCGGCGAAGGTGCCGTACCAGACGAGATGACTAATGATGCGGAACAGTTCGCAGAGCATGATGCGAATGACCTTCACCCTGTCCGGCACCTCTATGCCCCCCAGCTTCTCGACCGCCAGCACGTATGGCAGGTTGTTCATGACGCCGCCGAGGTATTCGACGCGGTCCGTGTAGGGGATGTAGGTGTGCCAGGACTGCCGCTCACCCATCTTCTCAGCGCCGCGATGGTGGAAGCCGATGTCCGGCACGGCATCGACGATCCGCTCCCCGTCGAGCTGGAGGATGATGCGCAGGATGCCGTGCGTGCCCGGGTGCTGCGGCCCCAGGTTGAGGAACATGAAGTCGGCGTCCTCGCTCTGCTGCGTCATCCCCCAGTCCTCGGGGTGGAACTGCATCGCCTTCTGCTCCGCCTCCTCCTGCTCGTCCGATAGCTGGAAGGGCGGCATCTCCGTCGCGCGGGCCGGGTGGTCCTTGCGCAGCGGATGGCCCTGCCAGGTGTGCGGCATCAGGATTCGTCGCAGGTGCGGATGGCCATCGAAGACGACGCCGAACATGTCCCACACCTCGCGCTCGTACCAGTCGGCGGCGGGCCAGACGTCGACGGCGCTGGGCAGCGACGGCGTGTCGCCCGAGAGCGGCACCTTTATGCGCACGTCGGCGTTGCGGTCGTAGGAGAGGAGGTGATAGACAACCGTGAAGTCGCTCGGCGGCTGGCCCTCGCGATGCGCGCGGGTGCGCTCGTCGATGGCCGTCAAGTCGTACAGCGTCTTGTATGGCTGCTCGACCTCCGTCTTGAAGAAGCACAGGACAGCAAGAACGTCGTCTCGTGGCACCCATAGCGTCGGGATGCCGTCGCGCGTCGCCTGCGACACGAAATCGGTCTGGGGGAAGCGATCGCGAAGCTCCCGCAGGACGGCTGGCTCGCCATCCGTCCCTGTCTGCGTCTCAACGTCAGTTTGCGGCATACGCACCGAGTCTAGACCTGGTCCGGAGGGGAATAGGACTGTGTCTCCTGCCGCTGGGCCCGCTTCGAGTCACGGAGCGAAGGCGGCGGCTGCCGGTAGACGCGCTGTTCCCCCACCACCCAGCTAAGCGGTCGCTTCTCGCTGCCGACGGCTTTCTGCAGCAAGATCAGTCCTTCCAGAAAAGCGTCAGGGCGCGGCGGACATCCCGGGACGTAGACGTCGACGGGCATGAACTTGTCGACTCCCTGCACGACGCTGTAGATGTCGTACATGCCGCCGGAGTTCGCGCACGACCCCATCGAGATGATCCAGCGCGGCTCCATCATCTGCTCGTAGAGCCGCTTGATGACCGGCGCCATCTTCATGAACACCGTCCCGGCGATAACCATCACGTCGGCCTCGCGCGGCGTCCCGCGAATGACCTCGGCGCCGAAGCGGGAGATGTCATACCTGCTCGTGAGGCTGGTCGCCATCTCGACGTAGCAGCAAGAGAGGCCGAAGTTGAACGGCCAGATGGAGTTCTTGCGCCCCCAGGCGACAATATCCTGCAGGCGCGTCAAGACGAGGATGCGCGACAGCGCGGAGTCCAGCGTCTCGCTGCGACGGCTCAGCAGACTTCCTGTTGAGTCGGGCAGACCGGCGGTCGCCTTATCTGCCAACGCCTCTCCTTATCCGCGGCACGCTCCCCCAATCCAACGCGCCCAGTCGCCAGAGATAGGCCAGCGCCACGACGAGAACGCCCATGAACACGGCGATATCGATGTAGCCCGTCCAGCCCACCCTTCGCAACGCCACGGCCCAGAGGAAGATGAACACCGCCTCCAGGTCGAAGATGACGAAGAACATGGCGACGAGATAGAACCTGACGTCGAACCGGATGCGGGCTGTGCCCGTGGGCAGGATGCCCGACTCGAAAGGGTCGTCGGTGGCGGCCTCGCGGTGACGCTCGCCGAGCGCATAGGACAGCACCAGCATGCCCGCCAACACGACCAGTGCAGCCGCGAGGTAAGCGAAGAACGGCCAGAGCTGAGATGTCATCTACACACCAGTCCCGGCACACCGATTCCCACCACCGAGAAACCCGGGGGACGAAGAACCAGAAAGGCGGTATGCTGGTCGCAGCATATCGTCTCCCTCGACTTCAACACAAGAGTACCTGCCCATTCACTGCGCCGGTCAAGTCGCTTCGTCTTCAAACGCGTCTCTCCGGGGCAACAAAAAGGCCACGATGTATTGGTCACAGGTGGCCCCCACTCCCTGCACGTCAAGCCACGACCACCATCGTGGCTCTCTCACCAACAACAGGCCTTCATCCAAACTACACGGACGCCGTGAACCACACGTGAATCCCCCGACACAAAGTGTGAAGGAAGCGTGATTTCCGCTGCCATTGGTCCTATCAGACGCTCGCAGTCCCGGCAACCGGCGCCGCGCTACGGATGTTCTCCGCCAGCGCCGCCATCCCCTGAGCGATGCCGCCTGGATGCCTGAACACGGCCGATCCTACCACAAGCGCCCTCGCGCCCGCTCTGACGACCAGCGGCGCCGTCTCGGCGTCGATCCCGCCGTCGACTGCGATCTCCACCGCCAGGTTCGCACCGCCGTGCAGCTTCCGGAGGCGCAAAGCTATGCAGGTGCCTGGCGTGGGAAGCCATGAATTTCTACGCCGAAGCTTGAATGGCCGCTAGAGCAGTTTTTCCTTTGACCCATCGCCAACCTGGATACGGGCATGGTTCAATAGAGAAGAAGGCGATTCCCTCTTCGCCGAGAAATTCGGGCAGCTTGCGACGCAGCGCCGCCCATTCCCGCTGCTTCAGAGTATTCCCCTGCCGCAGATTGAGCAAGAGGCCGGTCGGCGGATCGTTGCTGCGAGCCGCCGATAGCGCTTGACCACCGTGTGTGGCGGCCGGACTGCACTCGAGACTCGCACCAGCGCCACGATACCGCGAGAGCAATGCCCCGGCCTGCTTTCTCAGCTTGGCCGCATACCAAAGCGCCAAACCGACGACGAACCCCTTGACAACCCGGCGAAACTCGGCGACAATTCCTGCGGCTTGGAGTCGAGATTGGCGGGCCGCCGGGCTTTCGGCGAGGAAGCCAGACGGCGCTGCCCGATCAGCAGGAGGCGAAGAGCATTAGAGGCACGCTCAGCCCGCGCACTCCTGGGCCGCAGAGTCGGCTGGAGACGCGAAATCCCCCGAGACTCAAGTCTCCTACCGCTGCCGGATTCCGCAGGAAGAACAGGCGCCGCCTCCATCTCTTCGTCTTTGCCCTGGCGGGACTGTCGATTCTCACCGCTGCTCTCTCCACCGAACGCCTCCAGTTCAACACCGGGGTTGCGTCTTCCTCAGCGAACGGGCCATCCGTTTCAGGCGTGGTGACCGCTGTAGCCGGGCAAGATGACGCTCTGCATGCCTCGTTGCTGCCGCTAACCGTCGCAACCCAGCGGGGCGAGCCTTCCGCAACCGTGCTGACGCAGCCGTCGATGCCAGCGGCTCCCGCCCTTTCGCCGGAATATCGCGCCCTGGGCGTGCCCGCCGAAAGCGTGACCCCGGCTGCCATCGTTTCGACGACGGCTGAGCCGACACCTGAACCTTCACCGCCACCTGTCTACATCGTCTACACGGTGGAGGAGGGCGATACCGTCGGTGGCCTGGCTGCAAGATTCGGGATCGCGTCTTCGTCGATATTGTGGAACAATCCGCAACTTGAGAACGGCGATTCGCTCGCTCTGGGCGAGTACCTGCGCATCCCGATGAGCGACGGCATCATCTATGACGTCGGACCCGGCGACACCCTGAGCGACATCGCCGATCGGTTCGGAGTCGACGTCCAGGCAATCATCAACTCCTCCGGCAACAACCTCGAGAGCGCGGATAGCATCGCCGAGAACCAGACGATCTTCATACCCGGCGGCATCATGCCGGCTCCTGTTGCGACACCAACATCCACACCGACACCGGCGCCGCGGCCGGCAGACCCGCCCGCACCGGCACCCGTGCCGTCGCCGCCGCCGCCTGACCGTCCTTCGGGCATGCCGGCGCAGGCCGTGGAGCTGGCCCGATCTCGCATCGGCGCACCGTACGTCTCGGGCGCCGCCGGTCCCAACGCCTTCGATTGCAGCGGCCTCGTGTTTTGGGTCTACTCGCAGCTTGGCCTGGATGTCCCTCGTGCGGCGCCCGACCAGTTCGCGTGGGCGACCGCCGTCGAGCAGCCGGAGATGGAGCCCGGCGACCTTGTCTTCTTCACGAACACCTACCCGTCGTCGCAGTGGATTACCCACGTCGGCATCTACACGGGCGGAGGGATGGTTCTGATGGCGGTCGACAACGGCGACATCGTGCGGGAAGTGTCCCTCGCCGAGTCGTATTGGAGCGCACACTTCGCCGCCGCCGGCCGGCCGCACTGACTCTTAGAGCTCCCGCGTGGGGACATTCACCTAGTACCGGCGCGTCGTTCCTGCCGCCGCCATGGGGTGCCAAACTCCGCTCTGCCGTTTGCGTGCGGCTACGCGCAGATGGCGCCGTCGGACCCCTGTCAGCGCACCATCGCCCGATGCCGGAATCGGCAAACCCCCGTCGCATCAAGAAGTCGCGTTGACATTCGCTCTGCGATTGCCCTAGAGTCCCATTGAACGCCAGCACCGAGCTAACGAGGAGGCTCCAGAATGTACCGGCAGGTTAGAACAAGGCTCTTGTTGGCCCTTTTGTTGGCAGTGCTTACGCTGCCGGTCATCGCGTCCTGCTCGGAGGAAGAAAAGGCGTCCACAACGACGCCCGCGGCAACGGAATCGAACGTGCTCCTGGACCCGATCAAGCTCGACGCCGGATACGTTTCCGGCACGATGGTCGGCGATCCCGGGAAAGAGGTGCGGGTCTATCGCGGAATACCCTATGCCGCGCCGCCCGTCGGGGACCTGCGATGGAAGGCGCCACAGCCCGTCGTCCCCTGGTCGGGCATACGCGAAGCGACAGTCTTCGGGAGTATGTGTCCCCAGAATCGAGCAAGCTGGGTCTCTGGGAACATGGGCGAGGACTGTCTCACGCTTAATGTCTTCACGCCCGCTAAGAAGACCAGCGATAAGCTGCCCGTGATGGTCTGGTTCCACGGCGGAGGCTTTGCCGTCGGGTCAGCCAACTCGCCGCCCTACACCTGGCCGTCGCTTCCTCAGCACGGCGTCGTCATGGTGGGCGTCAACCACCGCCTGGGCCCGATCGGCCTGTTGGCCCTGCCTCAGCTCAGCGCGGAATCGCCGGAGGGCGTTTCAGGGAACTACCTGTTCGAGGACCTCATTGCCTCCTTGAAGTGGATACAGACTAATATCGCTGCCTTCGGAGGCGACGCGAACAACGTCACTGTCTTCGGCGAGTCCGGCGGCGGCGGCAAGACCGACGCCATGGTTGCCTCGCCTCTGGCCAAGGGCCTGCTCCAGCATGCGATCCTGGAGAGCGGCGCGAACAGCGAAGGCGTCGGCATCCGGTCCGTCCTCTCCCTAGAGGACGGAGAGGCCCTGGGTGAGAAGCTCGTCGCCAAGCTTGGCATTCCACAAGACGCGAACGTGCTCGCGGCTCTTCGCGCTACCCCCTACGAGAAGATTCTGGAGGCGACCGCGGAGCTGAGCAAGGAGCTCACGACATCTGCGCCGGCGGCAGAGGGCATCGGCGTGCTGGACAACCTGCTCGTGGACGGCTGGCTTATGCCCGATACGCCGGCACACATCTACGAAGCGGGCAAGCAGAACAGTGTATCCCTGCTGACGTGCACAAACATCGGCGAGTTGATAGCGGAAAACACTGTCATACACCTGCCCTTCCTCATCGACGCCTATACCACCAGGCTGGAGGCCGTCGGAAAGGCCGGTAACGGGGCCTACGCCGCCCTGTTCACTCAGGTGCCGAGCGAATGGAAGAAGGAGGGTGTTCTGGCCTTCCACGGGCTTGAGCTGCCGTACGTCTTCGGCATGATGGCCGTGATACCGAACTCCATATTCTACAACGCATTCGCCCATCCTTCTGGCGCACAGCAGCAGGACCCGGGCCTGACCGAAGACGACCACCAGGTGTCCGAGGCCATGATGTCGATGTGGGCCCAGTACGCTAAGACCGGCGACCCGAACGTCGACGGCCTGGTACAGTGGCCGCCGTGGGACCCCGCCGGCGACCAGTACCTCGACATAGCGTGGCCGTTACAGGTCAAGATGGGGTATTCGAAGCTCGTCCCATAGCGACGACCGACCGCACGACTAGTTTCGAGGGGGTTCTGTCAGCGGACAGGACCCCCTCGGATTTCTGGTGCCGGTGTCGATGGCGAAACGGCCTGTCAGGCTTCCTTCTGTCCTCGCTCGGACGCAGTCTCGGTCATCCTCGTCCGCAGCCGGCTGATCGCCTCGCTCGATCCATAGAAGTAGCGCGCCCGCACCTTCTGCCGTTCGATGCAGCCCATCCGGTACAGGGTCTCCAGCGAAGCGCCGAGCGAAGCTGGCGCGCACCTTTGCCCGCAACTCCTCAACGTCCTCTGAAGAGAACACCTCGTTGGGGTGCGCCTGCAGGTAGGTGAGCACGGCCTGCTGCTGGTCGGTCAGTTTGTGGTCGCTCAGAACGTCATCGATGTGCGGCATCTCAGCGCCTCCGCCGGTAGTATCGCTTCCCTAATTAATAGCTGCCCGCGCGACGAATGTCAAAGCCGGACGAAGAGAGCCGTCAGAAAAGACAGGGCCGATACGGATACTGGTTCCGCAATAATGGGCCTAGTGGTATCCTTCATTGCACCTTCCGGATCGGTAATCGTCATCGTTTGATCAGGGAGCAAGGCCCTTGAAGGAGGACCACGAATGGACCAGTACAAGCTGTATATCGACGGTGAGTTTGTCGACGCCGCGGACGGCAAGACCTTCGACACCATTGATCCCGGGACCGGGCTCCCCTTCGCCACGGTAGCCCAGGCGGGAAACGCCGATGCCGAGGCGGCCATAGCTGCGGCGAAAAGGGCCTTCGACAGCGGCGTATGGAGCGGCCTCCCCATGGCCGAACGCGTCGCGAAGCTCCAGGACTTCGCCGACCAGATCTCGCAGCAAGGCGTGCGCATGGTCATGACCGAGTGCATGGATGCGGGGCAGATTGTCTCATACGCCACGATGATTGCCACGTGGGCTAGCCTGTTGACGCGCAACCTGGCCACCTATGCCCTCACCGAGTTCCCCATGGAGGAAGAAATAGCGGCCTCGGGCAACCCCTTCTCGCCGGGCCGCGAATTCATCGTCAGGGAGCCCATCGGCGTGTGCGTGGGAATCGTCCCCTGGAACTTCCCTACCGCGCTGGCGATGTGGAAGATCGTGCCGGCCCTGATTATGGGTAACACCATTGTAGTAAAGCCAGCCTCGAACACCCCTCTCACCGCGCTCATCCTGGCCGAGGCCGCCAAGGCCGCAGGCATTCCCAAAGGCGTACTCAACGTCATTCCCGGGCCGGGCGGCGCGCTCGGCCGGACGATCTGCACCCACCCGGACGTCGACAAGATAGCTTTCACCGGCAGCACCGAGGTCGGGCGCGAGATCATGAGGCTGGCGTCCGACACGGTCAAGAAGGTGACGCTGGAATTGGGCGGCAAGTCGGCCAACATCATCCTCGACGACGCAGACATGGACCTGGCCGTGGAGGGCGCCTGCTTCGGCACCTTCCTCCACCAGGGGCAGATCTGCGAGTCAGGCACCCGCGTCCTGGTCCCCGCGAAGTTCTACGACGAGTTCGTCGAGAGGATGAAGAAGCGAGCGGAAGCCCTCCGAATCGGCTACCAGCTCGACCCGAGCTCTCACATGGGCCCCGTCGTGAGCAAGGAGCAGCTGGCGACCGTCGAGCACTACGTCCAGCTCGGCAAGGAAGAGGGCGCGGAGTTAATCACCGGCGGCAAGCGCGCCGAGGTCAAGGGAATGGAGGGCGGCTACTACTACACGCCCACTATCTTCGCCAACGTCGACAACAAGATGCGCATCGCCCAGGAGGAGATCTTCGGCCCCGTAGTCTGCGTCATCAAGTACAACGACGACGACGAGGCAGTCGCCATTGCCAACGATTCCATCTACGGCCTGGCCGGCGGCGTATTCTCCAGTAGCATCGCCAGGGCCGAGGCTGTGGCCCGCAGGATCCGCACCGGAACGATGTGGATAAACAACTACCACGTCTTCGATGAGTATTGCCCCTTCGGCGGGTACAAGCAGTCGGGCGTCGGCCGCGAGCTAGGAAAGTGGGGTCTTGAGGAATACACCCAGATCAAGAGAATCCACGTGCCCGCTATCTCGGACGCCAACACGAACTTCCCCTTCAAAATGCTCAAGGATGACAAGAGGATGGAGGGGTTCAGCTATAGCAGCCCGACTGCCGTTGTCGTCGGCCATGGCTCTTTGTCCGCGATCAACAAGGCAGTTGTGGACCTCGGTTGCAGGAGGGCGATGATACTCACGGACCCCGGCGTCAGGGCGGCAGTACTGGCGGACCTCGTCAAGAGCGCCCTGGTGGATTTCTGCGTCGGCATCTACGACAAGATCCCGCAGGACCCGGACCTCGAATCCGTGGATGGAGCCGTCGCAAAGGCGCGCGAGTTGCAGGCGAACTGCATCGTCAGCGTCGGCGGCGGCAGCGTCATCGACGCCGGCAAAGTGGTCTGCGTGTGCTTGAAGAACGGCGGCAAGGCCAACGACTACGTCAATCGCTGGTCTGCGCTCACCGAGCCGCAGACGCCCCACATCGTCGTTCCGACTACGGCCGGGACCGGCAGCGAAGTTACGACTGTCGCGGTCATAACCAGCAAGACTGCGGGTCGCAAACTGTTCATCGCGGACCCGAGGATCGTGCCGAACGGCGCGATTCTCGACCCGCGGTTCACGATGACGCTTCCCAAGGGAATGACCGTCGGCAGCGCGATGGACGCCATGACCCACGCCGTCGAAGCGCTGACAAGCATCATGGCTAACCAGATGTGCGATGGCCAGGCACTGCATGCCATACGCCTGATCAGGGAGAACCTGCCCCTTGTCGCGGCGGACGGCAGCAACGAAAAGGCCCGGCTCAACATGCAGATAGCCGCCACGACCGCCGGCTGGGCGTTTACCATTGCGCAGGTCGGCATGGCGCACGCTATGGCTCACACCGTGGGTACGTTGCATCACGTTCCGCACGGGACGGCCTGCGGCATCGCCTTGCCGCACGTGATGCGCTTCAACGTCGACCATGCCACTGCCAAGCTGGCGCAAGTCGCGCAGGCGTTGGGGGTCGACACGCAGGGTATGTCGGAGCGCGACGCGGCACTGGCGGCAGCGGACGCGGTCCAGGCGCTCATGGAGAAGGTGGGACATCCTATGCGGCTGCGCGACGTCGGCGTGCCGGAGGAGGGCCTGGGGCTGTGCGCATTCCACGCCATGGCCGACTCCAGCATCTTGTTCAATCCGCGCCCCGCGGGCGACCCGGGCGAGATACTGGAGCTGTTCAAGCAAGCCTACTAGCAGAACTGAATCGGCTATAATGGAGGGGCGGGACACAATGTGTTCCGCCCCTACGGTTCTTTAGCATCGGATGGAAAAGATGTCTCTGGTCAAGCTAGACGCGACCGCAAGTCAGGCCGTCAAGTCATTGTTGTCGGAAAAGGGCAGCCAGGGGCCTGTTCGCATTGAGCTACAGTTCACCGGCTGCTGCGACCCGTCGCTGGGGCTGATCGTCGACGCGGCCCGCGAATCTGACCTCGTCGAAGAAGTGAACGGCGTTACGTTCGTCATCGATCCTCAGACGCACGAGCTTGCAGGTGAAGTGACCATCACCTACAAGGACGATGCAGAGAG
>JALHUB010000226.1 GCA_022865685.1 Dehalococcoidia bacterium
CCAGCCGGCGGCTTCGGCTGGAGAGTGCTCTTGGCGGAGGGGGTACGCTCGCCCGTACTATCGGTCTCTTCCGGGGGACCACTCGTGCCTCCGCTGGGCGTGCTTGGCGGCACCTCCTTCGGCTCCGACCCCAGGGCGAGCGATACTTTCTCGCTTCCGCCGTCTGAGCCGACGAAAAGCCAAATGCCGGCACCGGAGAGGGCAAGCCCCGCGACTATGGCCGCGGCAGTGAGGACCGCCGCTAGGGTCATGGGCTTGTGCGGTCGCTCTGTCCGCGCCGCCCTCTGAGTCTCCCGCTTGATAGGCTGTTGGGCCGCTTCTCCTTGGGCCACCTCGGCCGCATCGCACTTCTCGCAGCTCGTCGCGTCCGCGGCAAGCGTCGTCTGGCAACGGTTACATCGTGCGCTGAGGGGAGCGCCGCAGGTGCCACAGAAGCGCGCTCCCTGACGAGTGACGGGGTGTCCTTGAGGACAGAAGAGGGAGATATCTGGCATTAGCTCTTCCTCCGCCGAACGGCCACACTGGCAACGCTACCCAAAGTGAGCAGAGCGCCGCCAGCGATGAGCGCGAGCGACGCCGTTCTATTGTCGCCTCCCGGGCCACGACCCTCGATGGTGCCCGGCTGCATCTTGACGCTGAACGCCAGGAACGGCTCACCGTCATGCTCCTCGGCCTGCGTCCAGAAGTCAGCCGCCTCGACTCGACCCGCGATCGCAGGCAGGTAGCCGTCAGCCAGCGTCACCAGGGTCGCCGTGGCGTCCGTCTCGGGTGGCGGCATTGCCACGTAGACTCTTCCGTTGGCGTCGGGAGTCGTCACATAACTGTAGCCCCGATACTCGTTCGGTGCCGGAAACGCCACGTGCACGAGCACCGCCGCCTCGACGCCGCCCGCATCGATGGCGGCCATTCCCGCTGCCAGCGGTGGCATCTCGTAGCGCGGCTGGAACGCTGGGAAGTCCCAGAAGGCGGGATGACTGGTGTCGCCGATAATATCTCGGAGACCGTAGCTGCGGTCGCCGTTGTCGTCGGCGAAGAAGCCATGGGCGACGAAAATCTGGTCCACATCCTCCATGCCGTTTCCGTCTCGGTCCTCTCCGCCGAATTCCCTCGAGAGTGCGCGGTAGAGGTCGGAGACGTCAAACGTGTGGCCGTTGCTCTCTTCCTTGGCGCTGGCGTAGCGGTAGATGGCGCTCCAAAGCTGCTCCAGCGTCAGGTCGATGGGGTCGTCGTCCGTCAGCACGTCTCCTGGGCGGCCCTCGGTGGCGACCGCGCGGACCGAAGCGAACTCCAGACCTGGCGGCAGGGGGATCGAGAAGAACCCCCGGCCTCCGTCCGCCGGCAGGTCCCACGGTATGGTGGCGGCCCAGTCCAGGTGCACCCGCTGGCCACCGTCGTTGAAGAACTCAGCGGTGACCATCGTCTGCTCGCTTACCTCGCGCCAGTCCGGCGTCAGGTTCGAAACCATTCCGATGAGGAGCCGCCCGCTGGATGGATCGTCGATAACTTTGTGCCAGTCCACCCGCAACTTGGGGGCCGCCCGCCCCGTGGCGTAGTCTTGCGGCCCGTCCTCGAAGTCCAGCAGGAGCCCGGCGAGGGAGAGCTCCTCTGCCTGGCCCAGGGCGTACCAGGGACGGTAGTCGAGTTCGAGGTTCAACTGGCTGCCCTCGAGGCGATAGAGTTCGGGCATTGGCTCCGCGTCGATGTACTTGGAGACCATCAGGGAATAGAACTCGGCGAAGCCTTCGGTCCAGGAATCGGAGGAGCTGGAATTTCTGTAGTAGCCGGCATGGTTAGTGTTCCCTGCTGCGTCCGGGATGGCGTCGCCGAATGCGTCGGCCAGGAAGTGATGGCCGAACTCGTGGTACTCGCGGTTGTCCGGCCAGCCGCCATCGGTCAGCAGGCTGGTGGCGTCACCGAAAGCGATGAGTGGGCGTTCCATGAATTGGAGCCCGTTGCTGGTGCTTCCTACCCACTTGCCGAAGTCTTCGTCGCCGTCGTCGTCTTTTCCGGCGAAAGTGAAGACCTGCAGCGGCAGGCCGTAGTCCGTTCTGACGCCTAGCACGTCGGCGAGGGCCCAGGCGTTCTGCGTGCGCTGATAGATCTCCGTGACGTCTGGCCAGAGTTCCGCGGGCGGCCAATCGACGGCATAGTCGTCCGGGATGGCGCCGATATCGAAGCCTCGTCGGCAGTCTTCCTCGGGGGTGATCAAGAAATCGTCGGAATGAATCGACGCCGTGCCTCCGCGGACGAGCA
>JALHUB010000003.1 GCA_022865685.1 Dehalococcoidia bacterium
CCCCCCCCCCCCCCCCGCTCGGGACCCCGAGCGGCCCCGCGTGCAGGGCATCGTCGTCGCACCAACAGATTTCGTCGTCAGGCGTTTGCGCGTTCTGGCGACGCAACGTAGCTCGGCGCTGGTCGAGATGGCTCGTGGGCGTTAGGGGGGCCGCTCGGTTATCCCGAGCGGCCCCGCGACAGCGCAGTCGCATCGCACCCGCAGACTTCGCCGTCAAGCCCGCTTGACGACAAACGGAGTAGGTGGTAATTTTCTTGCGCTTGTCACTAGTGAACACTCACTAACAAATGCCGACGAGAGCAACACGGCTGCCAGCGGACGAGCGCAAGAGGCGCATCATCGAGAGCGCGAGGGGCGTTTTCGCCGCCTCGAACTACTGGAAGGTAAGCATTGCTGACCTCGCCAGGGCGGCGGGCGTTTCGGAGCCTGCGCTCTACCGCTATTTCCCCAGCAAAAAAGAGATCTTCCTCTCCACCATCAAGACAACCGCGCCCAAGCTCCTAGATAGCTGGCAGCGCGTCGCGGAGGAAGTCGACGACCCGCTCGAGACGCTGTGGAGCATCGGCGTGGGCTACTACGATCACCTCAAGAGCCGCTCCGCCGTGATGAAGCTCCAGTTCCAGGCCCTCGTCGAAGCGGACGCCCCCGACATCCGCAAGGCGCTGCACGAGAACTTCTCGTCCTTCGTCGACTTCTTCGCCGAGATCATGGAGGACGGGAAGGCGCGGGGGCAGGTGCGGGACGACGTGGACGTCAGGGCCGGCGCCTGGCACTTCCTGGGCATGGGGCTGACCCTGGACACGATGCATCTCCTCGACTTCGACGGCGCTATCACGCGCCAGAGGGTCGAGACGTGGGTGCGTTTCCTGATCGATAGCCTGCGGGCAGAGAAGCCCGAAGGCCGTCTTCAACCGGTGGGGGCAGCGGTCCCGTACGATCACCTGCCTTCCGTGCCTGCTTCGGTTGAAGGGATGATGATTCCTGATCGGCCGGCATCATAGAGGAGGGTGATTGGCCCTGGAAAGAAGGAGGAACCTCCGCTTGAATCGAAAGTCGGTTATTGCTGAAGAGGGGGTTAAGCATGGACTTTAAGTTCACAGAAGAAGAAGAAGCATTCAGACGCGATGTCCGGTCGTTCATGCGTAGCGAATGGACGCTCGGGAGCATAGACATCGAAGACCCGGACGCCTTCGCTGGCGCGCGCGCGTTCGAAAAGAAGATGGCCGACCGCGGCTGGCGCACAATGCACTGGCCGAAGGAGTACGGCGGCCAGGGCGCCACTCACATGATGCAGATCATCATGCGCGAGGAGATGTCCTACGTGGGTGCGCGCATCCTCGACGGCCAGGGCGTCCACATGATCGGCCCGTGCATCATGGTGCACGGCACTGAGGAGCAGAAGAAGCGCTTCCTGCCGCCCATCGCCCGCTGCGAGGTGATATGGGCGCAGGGGTTCAGCGAGCCCAACGCCGGCTCCGACCTCGCAAGCCTGCAGCTTCGTGCGGTCAAGGACGGCGACGACTTCATCCTGAACGGACAGAAGACGTGGACCTCCGCTGGCACGGTCGGCGACTGGATCCACGTAATGGCAAGGACGGACTCCAACGCGCCGAAGCACCGCGGGATCTCCTACTTCGTCGTCGACATGAAGTCGCCGGGCATCACCGTCATGCCCATCCTCAACATGGCCGGGATGGCCGGTTTCACGGACACGTACTTCGATAACGTGCGCGTCCCCAAGGACCAGATGATCGGCGAAGAGAACCGCGGCTGGTACGTCGCGATGACGACGCTCGATTTCGAACGCTCCTCGATCAGCTTCGCCGCTGAGTCGGCGAAGACGCTGGAGGAGCTGGTCAAGTGGGCGAAGGAGACGAAGCGCGACGGCAAGGCGATCATCGACGAGTCGGTGGCGCGGCACAAGCTGGCGGAGATGGCGATCGAGATCGAGGTGGCGCGGCTCATCAACTACAACGTCGCCTACATGCAGACGAAGGGCCTGATCCCGGCCTACCAGGCGTCGATGGCGAAGACCTTCGGGACGGAACTCCATCAGCGGCTGGCCCGCACAGGCATGGACCTGATGGGGCTTTACGGCGGCCTGGACGGCAAGTCGGCGTGGGCGCAACTGTCGGGGCGGATCAAGTACCTTTACCTGTGGACCATCGGCGAGACGATCTACGCCGGCAGCAACGAGATCCAGCGCAACATCATGGCGCAGCGCGGTCTGGGACTGCCCCGCGAGTAGCGGGCGAAGAGAGGAACGCTGGTGGCTTACAGCGTAATACTGTACGAGACGCGCGACCGCGTCGCCGTCGTCACGCTCAACCGGCCGGAGAAGCTCAATGCCTGGACGACGCAGATGGCGGGCGAGGTAGCGGATGCGCTGCATCGGGCGAACGAGGACAAGGACGTCGGGGCAATCCTGTTCACCGGCGCGGGTCGTGCCTTCTGTGCCGGCGCCGACGTCATAGAGGAGTTCAAGCGACGAGCCGACGAGCAGGATGCCGGCGTCGCGCCGACGAGACGCACGGCCAGCGACTTCCCGACGCTGGTCCAGTTGCTTCACTTCGGGAAGCCCAGCGTCGCCGCGATGCACGGCTACGCCATCGGCATCGGCGTCACGCTTCCCCTGAACTGCGACTTACGCATCGCCGCCGAAGGGACGAGGCTGAACACCATGTTCCTGCGCGTCGGGCTGACGCCGGAGTTCGGCTCGTCCTATCTGCTTCCGCGTGTGATAGGGCTGGGGAAGGCGTGCGAGCTGGTGTACCTGCCGCGGATGCTCGATGCGCGCGAGGCGCTGGACATCGGCCTGGTCAACCGCGTCGTTCCCGACGACAAACTGCTCGACGAGGCGATGGGGATGGCCGCGGCCATCGCCAGGGGACCATCGTTCGCCCTGAAGAAGGCGAAGGAGGTCATCTTCCGGAACCTCGATTCCGACTTCGCTGAAGCACTCCAGCGGGAAACAGCGATCTTCGCCGAGTGCATGTCGACGGCGGAGCATCGCGAGGGAATCGCGGCCTTCATCGAGAAACGTGAGCCCGATTTCCCACGACAGGAATAGCGGAAGGAGAAGTTGATTGGATCTCAGAGACTCTCCAGAAGAAGCGGCATTCCGCAGAGAGGTTGTGGATTTCATTGAGAAGGAGGCGCCGCGCTCAGAGCCCGGCATGACCTTCGAGCAGTTGGCGGCGAAGGGCCAAAACTGGTTCAAGCAGATGGCTGCCCGCGGCTGGATCGCGCCTGCCTGGCCCAAGGAGTACGGCGGCGCCGGCATGAGCCAGATACAGCAGTTCATCTTCAATGAGGAGATGGCGATGCACCGAGCGCCGCGGCCGGCGCACCTGATCATCGGTCTCGGCATGGCCGGCCCGACGATCATCGTTCACGGCACGGAGGAGCAGAAGCAGCGGTGGCTGCCCGGGATGCTCGCCGGCACCGACATCTGGTGCCAGGGCTACTCCGAGCCAGAAGCCGGGTCCGACCTGGCTTCGCTGCGAACGCGCGCGGTGAAGGACGGCGACGACTACGTCATCAACGGCCAGAAGATATGGAGCACCATCGCGCACATAGCGAAGTGGATGATCTGCCTGGCGCGCACGGACGCAGAGGCGCCGAAGCACAAGGGGATATCCTACTTCGTCATCGATATGAAGTCGCCGGGGCTCGATGTGCGGCCGCTGACCAACATGGCGGACACGCACGAGTTCAACGAGGTGTTCTTCGATAACGTCCGCGTGCCCAAGGGGAACATCGTCGGCGAGGAGAACCGCGGCTGGTACGTCGGCATGACGACGCTCGACTTCGAGCGCTCGAGCGTGGGATCCGCCGTCGGCATGAGGCAGGAAGTCGAGGAGATGATCGAGTACGCGATCAACAACCAGGACAAGCCTACCTCGGCGCTGAAGCTGAACCCGACGCTGCGCCTGGAGATGGCGGACCGCCTGATCGAGTCGGAGGTCGGGCGAATGCTGTCGTACCGCATAGCGAGCATGCAGGGCCGCGGCCTCATCCCGAACTACGAGGCCTCGGTGCTGAAGGTGTACTCGGCGGAGTTGCACCAGCGCATTGCCCGGACGAAGACGAAGGTCATGGGCATGTACGCGCAGCTCAGGCCCGGCGAACCGATGGCCCCGTACATGGGTGCGTGGTGTCACCAGTACATACGGTCGATTGGGTACACAATCGAGGCGGGCACCTCGGAGATACAGCGGAACATCATTGCCCAGAGGGGCCTCGGCCTCTCCAGAGACTAGCGGGTCGAAGCATCGACTCGACATATTCTGCGTAGGAGTCAACAAGGAGCCAGGACACTAAGGAGGGACAAGATGTCTTCCATGAGAGCGGAGCTCTCGCCCACGGAAAGACAGAAGCTATTGCGAGACCTGTGGGTCGCCCACGACGGGCGGTGGTTTCTCAAGACGGCACAGGAATATGGATTCGACGCGACGTCGACAGGTGCAACGGCAGTTGCGAGATCACTTTTGAATTTGACTGGCCGGACGGCTCTCGAAGCGATAGCTGACCGGCCTTAGCGACAAAAGCAACGCAATTTCCGGCTCGCTGAGAGTTCGGAGGAAAAGGAAAGGAGCCAAGAATGGACCTGGGTCTTAGCGAAGAGCAAGAGCTGCTCAAGAATTTCGCGCGCGACTTCCTGGAGAAGGAATGCCCGGAGAACGTCGTCCGGGAGATGGAGGAGGACGAGAAGGGCTATTCGCCGGCGCTCTGGAAGGGCATGGCCGACCAGGGCTGGTGCGGGCTGATCATCCCGCCGGAGCAGGGCGGCAGCGGCATGGGCTTCCTGGACCTCGTCGTCCTGACGGAGGAGTTCGGCCGGGCGCTCGTGCCGGGGCCGTTCCTCTCGACCCAAATCGGCGGCGCGATCCCGCTCCTCGGCTGGGGCAGCGACGCGCAGAAGCAGGCGCACCTGGCGAAGATCGCGTCCGGCGAAGAGGTCTGGACGCTGGCCGCGACCGAACCGGTCGCGCGCTTCGACGCCGAGGGCGTGCAGATGGAGGCAAAGGTCGAGGGTGACAAGCTGGTGCTCAACGGCACAAAGCTGTTCATCCGCGACGCGCACGTCGCCGACTTCATGCTCGTCGCGGTGCGCACGAAGAAGGGCGCCAACGCCGAGGACGGCATAACGCTGGTGGCCGTCGACGCGAAGAGCGCGGGCATCAGCACGACTGCTCTGAAGACCATCGGCAGCGACAAGCAAAACGAGGTCAAGTTCGAGAACGTGTCGGTGCCGAAGGCGAACGTGATCGGCGAGGTCGACAAGGGCTGGCCGATCCTGAACAAGCTCCTGCTGAAGGCGGCGATCCTGGAGAGCGCCTACCTCGTCGGCCTGGCGCAGATGGACTTCGAGATCACCATCAACTACGCCAAGGAGCGCGTGCAGTTCGGCCGGCCCATCGGCAGCTTCCAGGCGATCCAGCACAAGTGCGCGGACATGGTCACGGACGTCGACGGCGCCCGCTTCTTGATGTACCGCGCGGCCTGGTCGCTGGCGGAGGATGAGCCGGACGCGGTGCAGTCGGTGCACATGGCGAAGGCCTGGTGCAACGATGCGACGCGACGCGTGGTGGCGCACGGCCAGCAGATCCACGGCGGCATCGGCTTCACGAAGGACTACAAGATCCAGCTCTACTTCCGTCGCCAGAAGATGGCGGACCTGATGTGGGGCGACGCCGACTTCCACCGCGAGCTGGTCGCGCAGTCGCTGGGCGTCTAGGCGGCTTCAGACAGCAAGCATAGCTTCGGGGCTGTCCCGTCGTCGACGGGACAGCCCCACCCTGTGTCCGGCCAGGCCGATGCTCCAGGTTCGCTGTCATTCGTGCGGAGTGCTGTATAATGAATGGTGACGATTGCCCCGAATCGGCCATGCTTACCCCTAAGAGGCAGGCAAAGCGGGGCGGAGGCATACAATGAACAACTTAAAGACCGTCTTTCTTCTTAGCCTGTTAACATCCCTCCTCGTGGGCGTCGGCTGGCTCATCGGCGGCTTCGGGGGGATGCTAATCTTCCTGGTGATAGGAGCGGTCATCAACTTCGGCTCGTTCTGGTTCTCCGACAGGCTGGTGCTGAAGATGTCGGGGGCGAAAGAGGTGACGGCGGAAGAAGAGCCGAATCTCCACCGGCTGGTGGAGGACGTGGTCAGCCTGGTGGGGATGCCCAAGCCCAGGGTCTATATGATCAGCACCGACACCCCGAACGCCTTCGCGACCGGCCGCGGCCCTAAGAACGCGGCGGTGGCGGTTACGACCGGCATAATGCGCATCCTCGACTATCAGGAGCTCAAGGGTGTTATCGCCCACGAGCTGGGGCACATCCGCAACCGCGACATCCTCATCCAGACGGTTGTCGCCACAGTAGCGGGCGCGATAACGATGGTGGCGTGGATGCTCCAGTGGACGCTGATCTTCGGCGGCGGTCGCCGGGACAACCAGGGCGGCAACCCGCTGGGGATCATCGGGCTTCTGGCGACAATAATCCTCGCCCCTATTGCCGCGACGATCATCCGCCTGGCGATCTCGCGCTCGCGGGAGTACGAGGCGGACGCGACAGGGGCGCGGATGATCCACGACCCGGAATCGCTGGCGAGCGCTCTCCTAAAACTCGAGCAGGGCGTGCAGATGCGGCCGATGGCCGAGAACAAGGCCGGGGCGCAGGCCATGGCCCACCTCTACATCGTCAACCCGTTCAAGGGTCAAGGTACGACCAACCTGTTCAGCACCCACCCGCCGATTGAGGAGCGGGTGCGCCGTCTGCGGGCGATGGCGGGCATGGCATATCGCTAGATCTAGATAGCGCTTCGGCAACTGAGGCCGGCGTCTCAGGGCGCCGGCCTTTTCGTGCCTTCGTGCTGCTGCGGCGGAAGGCGTACGCCGAACGGAGGAGGTCAAGGAAACGCGCTCCCAGGCCGATGATACAGCAGAGCAGAAAGGGGTATGTTGTGAAAGGCAAAGCTTTGCTGGTCATCATGGCGCTGAGCGCCTCGCTGGCCATTGGCCTGTTCGCGGCAGGCTGCGGTGGCGGCGGCGATAAGGTCGACTCCCCTGCGAAGTCGACGCCGGCGGCATCGAATGACGAGACTCCGAATCCGCCGAAGAGCAATCCGGACACGAACGCATTCCAAGAGATCGCCGTCAAGGCGTGCATCGACTCGGCGACGCAAGAGGACGTACCGGAGGACATGGCTTCGGAGTACTGCAACTGCGCAATCGATGAGCTGCTGGACAACCTCGACTCCGACCAGATTGCGGACATTGCGCTATCCGGCGACACGGACCTGCCGCCGGACGTCGAGGAAGAGCTGATGAACGCCGTCCTCGATTGCATCGACAAGCTCGTGCAATAGAGACCACAACACCGTCAAGACCACATTCGGGCCGGCGTCGCAAGGCGCCGGCCCCCTTTCGTGTGAGTTGCGCCGTCGGGCAGGCGATGGGATATTGAGATCGAACGCCGCATCGAAAGGATGAAGCCATGGCCGACTGCCTTTTCTGTCGAATGGCGTCCGGGGAGATGCAGGTCGACAAGCTGTATGAAGACGACCTCCTGTTCGCAATCGACGACATCAACCCGCGGGCGCCGGTGCACTTCCTGGTCATACCGAAGGAGCACATCCCGTCGCTGCCCGACCTGACGGAGGCGCAGACGCCGCTCCTCTTCCACGTGATCCAGGTCGCGAAGAAGCTCGCCGTCGACAAGGGGATCGCGGAAAGCGGCTATCGCGTGGGAATAAACGTCGGGCGCGAGGGTGGGCAGGTCATCATGCACCTGCACCTGCACGTCCTGGGCGGCCGCGTCCTGCGCGACGAGGGCTGACGTGACGGAGCCGGTCGAAGAGGCGCTGCGCCGGGAGCTGGAGCGGCTACCGGAAGAGGTCCGCGCGCACACGGAACGGGTGCTCGACGAGGCGCTGCGGCTGGCGGCCCGACACGGCGTCGACGCGTCGAAGGTACGGCCGGCGGTGCTCGGGCACGACCTCCTGCGGGTGACGCCGCGCGAGGAACTGCTGCGGCTGGCAGGCGAGATGGGGCACGAGCCGAACGAAGCGGAGCGCGCGGAACCGTTGCTGCTGCACGGGCGGGTCGCGGCGGCGCTGTTGCGCGAGCGCTTCGGCGTCGACGACGCGGAGGTGCTGAACGCGGTGCGCTATCACACGACGGGTCGCGCCGGGATGTCGGACGTGGAGAAGGTGGTCTTTCTCGCCGACAAGACGGAGCCGGACGGGCTGGCGCACAACCCGGAGTGGAGCGAGGTGCGCGACCTGGCGCGGGACGACCTCGACGCGGCGATGCTGCGGGCGCTGGAGCTGTACCTGGAGCGGGCGCGTCGCGAGGGGTGGACGGTGCACCCGGACGTTGTGGGGGCGCGGGAGTATTTCGAGAGGCGGTAGGCCGGGACCGGTGTGAGTGCGCATCGCGATTCGCCGGTCGAAGGCGGAGTAGTAGGTGATGCAGGTCCCGTCGCTGTGCTTCTCGTAGATGCCATGCCCGTCTGGGCCGTCGATGTAGATGGCCGCGCCACCGTTGCTCGACGCCTTCTTTTCCCGGTTCCCTCGCCGTCATAAATTGAAAGCGGATTCGGTGTCCCTTGCTCTACCGTCGATTGAAACGATTGACGGTTCGCAGGATAAGATTCCTCTACTTCCGTTCCTTCAACTCAGCTCGTTCGCTCCTTTTGCGTGTTGAGTAGAGCCGTGCCTTGTTCGACAGCCATACGTCGAGATACCTTGAGAAGAAGACCATGCAAGCCAGGGCTACGGTGAAGAGCGCCGTCCAAAGAAAGTGAGACCCCGTGAATGCAAATACGAAACCCAGGAGAAGGACGACGATCGGAGGCCAGATGGCACGTATGGAAGGGAATGAGTGAGACCGGATGACCCGTCGCACAAAAAGGAACACTCCGACAAGCAACAGGAGATCCACTGCTGTCAAGAGACCTATTGCTCCTAGTGTCACAGATCTATGATTCCTCTCCCGACCGCAGGCCGCCGTATGGGTAGTACTTCTCGCTCTGCTCGACTGTCGCCGTCGCGCTCAGGACCGTCGACCCAGACGGGCAGGCTGTGCTGCCGAGCTGGTCGGCGAGGAAGAAGTGCTTGGTGCCGGGGTCGCTCGGGCCGGTGAGGGTGC
This sequence comes from Dehalococcoidia bacterium, assembly GCA_022865685.1. Lineage (GTDB taxonomy): Bacteria > Chloroflexota > Dehalococcoidia > DSTF01 > JALHUB01 > JALHUB01. The sequence goes on from JALHUB010000003.1 coordinate 9,150, forward strand.
GCAGGCTCCCGGGGCGGGCAGGTGGCGACGCGGCGTCCGAAGGCGTTGTAGTAGGTGATGCAGCTCCCATACTGGCGCTTCTCGTAGACGCCGCCGATGTAGATGGTCCAGGTGCCGTCTGAGGCGCTCTTCTTCACCAGCGTCCCCTTGCCGTCGTAGACGTAGGCTATTGTAGCACCGCCATCCAGTCGGGCAAGCGGGACCGCCTGTAAGGATGCCCGACCTACGCGAGAGATCCTGTCGGACGGCAAGATAGTGACATTCCCTCATTGACGGGCTAGCACACATGTTCTATTCTTCTCTTCATCCCTCCTCCTGAGAACCCTCCGAGGGACGCCAACCGACACCAATGAGGGTCTCCGAAAGGACCCCATGCCGGACGTGCTCGTCCTGGTACAGGACATCGTTACCATTGCCTGCGGGGGCTTCAACGCCGCTTACTTCTCGACGCGCTGGGCCGAAAGAGGCACGCGCGCCTCGCATCGAGTGGGCGCGGCGGCGCTGACGCTGCTGAATGCGGCAATCGCCCTGGAGAGCGTCTTCTTCCTGGCACTGTTCTGGACATATCACTGGCAGGGTGCGGTCGACCGGTTTTTCTGGCCGCCGGCCTGGCTCTCGGCGCGACTGCTCCTGCTCGTCGGCACGGCGTTCATCTCGGCGCTGATCCTGCGCGAGCGCGCTTCGGCGCCGCGCTAGATAGGGTGCCGCCGAGACTGGAAAGTCTCGGCTACGTGGTTTGTTAACGATCTCTAGAGGGGTGAGGGAATGTCTCGATTGGCGATTGCGGTGGAAAGGCAGGAGTGGACGGTCGTCGCGCTGTACCTGCTGCTGGGCGTCGCGGAGGTAGCGGCAAAGCTGCCGCCGGACGCTGTGACCGGCCTGCTCGAGCTGCTGGAAGGCCCGCCGCGTGGCCGCAGGTAAGGGAAAGCGAGGGGGGCGCTGCCGGCGGCCGTCGGAGGTCGACGCCTTTTACGACTCGGCGGTGCCGGAGGGCGACAGGGTCGCGCTGGCGGTCGCGCGCGAGGTCGAGGGCCTCGACCAGGAGATCGCCGAGCTGCGGGTGCGGCTGCGACGGGCCCTGGAGGACCACCCGGAGAACATGACGCTCATGATCAAGGGGGTCGAGCTGCTGGTGAAGGCGCTCGCCGCCAACTATCGACTTTCGAAGGACGGCAAGGCCGAGCTTTCGGCCAGCATCGAAGCGATGTTGAACGAATACGACCCGATGACACGCCCGGAGGCGCAGAGTGACGTTGTCGCAGGCGAAGACAACTGAGGAGGCGCGGCCGCAGCGTCGCACCGCACGCAGGCCGGGCGGCCGCAGCAGTAGCGCCGCCGCCTTCCACGCCGTCGTCGAGGAGCGGCTGCGCAGCCTGGAGAAGCAGCTAGACGAGGTGAAGGGCCGCGTCAACGGCCTCATCTTCCTGATCATCGGCGTCGTGATCACGCAGGTCGTGCTGAGGCTGGTGCAATGACTACCGTCGTCGAAAGCAACCCGCTGGCCCGCTACCGCCTTCGCCCCTATCAGGTCGAGGTGGCGCGCGCCGTGCTGGACAGCGTTTTCAATCGTCGCGGCCTGACGATATCGGTGGAGATGGCGCGGCAGGGCGGCAAGAACGAGCTGTCGGCGCAACTGGAGGCGTTCCTGCTGGTGGCGAACATGCTGCGCAGCGTCGACTCCGTGAAGTGCGCGCCGACGTTCGAGCCTCAGTGTCGCATCAGCATGCGACGCCTCTGGATGCGGCTCGGCGAGTTCGGGCTGGCGTCGATTTCGACGCGACAGCAGGGCCGGTCGATTACCGTCGGGAAGGCGCGGCAGCTCTTCCTCTCCGCCGAGCCTGAATCGAACGTCGTCGGGCACACGGCGCACGTGCTGCTGGAGGTCGACGAGGCGCAGGACGTGGACGCCGAGAAGTTCGACAAGGAGTTCCGCCCGATGGCCGCCTCCACCGGCGCGACGACGGTCCTCTACGGCACGGCCTGGGACGATTTTTCCCTGCTGGAGCGGGCGAAGCAGGCGAACCTGGAGGCGGAGCGTCGCGACGGCATCCGCCGCCACTTCGAATACGACTGGCAGCGTGTAGCGCGGCACAACGCGACCTACGCCCGGTACGTCGAATCGGAGAGGCAGCGCCTGGGCGAGAGCCATCCCCTGTTCCTGACGCAGTACTGCCTGCGACCGGTCAGCGGCGGCGGCCGTCTGTTCAGCCGCCAGCAATGCGCCCAGCTCCAGGGCGAACACGCCCGTCAGGCATCGCCGAAGGCCGGCGAGATGTACGTCGCGGGGCTCGACGTCGCCGGTCAAGCGTTCGACGCGTCGTCGAATGCCCGGCGCGACGCAACTGTCCTCACGATAGCCCGCGTCCTGCACCCGCCGCGCGGGTCGCTCGTCCAGGAGCCGCGACTCGAAGTCGTCGAGCATTACGCCTGGACCGGCGAGCCGCACGATGCCCTCTTCGAGCGCCTCGTCGACGTGCTGGGGCGCGTATGGCGCGTCCGCCGCGTCGCCGTCGATGCCACGGGCCTCGGCGAGACGCTGGCGCGATTGCTGACGTCGGCGCTGGGCGAGCAGGTCGTGCGGCCGTTCCGCTTCACG